>CAZSWL010000338.1:0-14563 GCA_964610725.1 uncultured Bauldia sp. | reverse complement strand
GAGCGGACGACACAACCGATGCCCAAGCGCGCCGTCCTCCCCTGGGCATGTGCAGGTCCCGGGGAAAACCCCGGAACCTGCTGTTTGATCACGTCAGTGCGAAAACTGCCGCATCGTCTACTTCAGCGCGTCCCAATCCTTCTGGATCTGGTCGGCCACGTCCTTGGCGGACTCGCCGCCGACGTAGTTGACCATGCCTTTCCAGAACGAACCGGCACCGATCTTGCCGGGCATCAGGTCCGACGCGTCGAAGCGGAAGGTGGTGGCGTCCTGGATGATCTTGTTTTCACCCTTCAGCGTGTCGTTGGGATAGACGTCCGTGTTAACGAGTTTGGACGGCGTGAAGAAGTTCCACCCGGCCATGGCGACCTCGGAAGAAATCGGCGTCTCCAGGAATTCGATGAAGGCGCGGGCCGCGGGCGAGTCCTTGGTGATGGCGAACAGGGTGCCTGCGCCCTCAACCGGCCTGCCTAGCTCGGGCTTGCTGGCATAAGGCGGGAAGTAAAAGAAGTTCGCGTCGGTGCCGAGCTTGGTGCCCTCCGGGAAGAAAGCCGGAATGAACGAAGCCTGACGGTGCATGTAGCACTTGGGCGGCGAGGTGAAGAGGCCTTTCGGGCTGTCGCGGAAGTCGGTGGAGGCCACTGCCGCCGCGCCGCCGTCGACAAACTTGTCGTTCTTGGCGAACCAGCCGAACTCGTCGATCGCCTTGATCACCCGTGGATCGTTGAACTTGACGGTGTTGTTGACCCAGCCGTCATAGACGTCCGGCGGATACAGCCGCAGCATGAAGTCCTCGACCCAGTCGGTTGCCGGCCAGCCGGTCGCCGCCTGCGAACCGATCCCGATGCACCACGGCGTGCCGCCGTCCTTGACGATCTGCTCGGTCAGCGCCTTGAGATCCTCCATGGTCTGGGGGATCTTGTAGCCGGCCTCCTTGAAGTTGTCGGGCACGTACCAGACGAGGCTCTTGAGGTCCGCCTTCCACGGGAACGCGAACAGCTTCTTGTCGCCCATCTTGTCCGGGTATGTCGACAGATCGACCCAGGACTGACCGGCGGAATAGTTGGTGAGCAGCCAATTCTTGACGTCGTCGCCAAGCGGCGAGAGATAGCCCTTGGCGGCGATGTCGGCGGCCAGGCCGGGCTGCGGAAAGACCGAGATGTTGGCAGGGCTGCCCGCCTGGGTGTCGATGACGATCTGCTGCTCGAACGAATCCGAACCGGTGTGCTGAATCGTGGCGCCGGTCGCCGCCTCGAAATAGGCGAGCACCTTCTTGAAGCCGACTTCATCGTTGGTCAGCCACGGGCTGAAGATGGTCAGCGTCTGGCCCTTCAGGTCATACTTGTCGGCAAAGTCGTGATAGCTCTTCCAGTTGAAGCGCGAGTCCTGATCGATTGGGAAGGCCAGGTCCTGTGCGGCCGCCGTACCCGCGGACACGGCAAGAGCGGCCGCAAGGACCGCAAGGGCGTGATATCGCTTCATGATGGGGATCCTCCCTTGGTGGAAGGTCAAGTCAAAGAGGATCGCCGCCGCACGTCAAGGGCGAATTGCCAATAGTCGGGCGCACGACACCGTTTCGAGCCCGATGGGCGTCGATTGCGGAGGGGATGGGCCGTTTCGCCCCGCCTTGACGCGGGCAAGCCCGGCGGGCCGGCACAAAATTGTGCGGGGCAAAAACGCCGCTACGCTTCGCCCTTCGCCCACGGGCCGTGGAAGCCCTTGCCGGGACGATCGGCGCGCTCGAAACCGTGGGCGCCGAAAAAATCGCGCTGCCCCTGGACGAGGTCGGCGGTGGTGCGCCGGCTGCGCCACAGGTCGAAGGAGGCAAGCGCGGCGGCAAGCGCGGGAACCGGAATGCCGTTGAGGGCGGCGGTTGCGACCACCTGCCGCAGCGTCGCTTCGCTCGCCTTGAGGGCGGCGGCGAACGGCTCGACCATCATCAACTCGACGTCGGATCCCTCGCCGTAAGCATGGGCGATGTCGTCGAGAAACACGGAGCGAATGATGCAGCCGGCGCGCCAGATGCGCGCGACGGTGCCCAGCGGCAGCCGCCAGTCCCACGCCCGCGACGCGCTCGCCATCACCGCGAAGCCTTGCGAATAAGCGATGATCTTGCCGGCGATAAGCGCCTGCTCGAGGGCGGCGAGGGCCGCCTCCTTATCGCCGAGGGCGTCGCCGAGGCCGCTTGTTGCCGCCGCCCCGAACAACTCCGCGGCCGCCAGCCGCTGCTCGCGGGCGGCAGACACGGCACGGGCGGCGACCGCCGCCTCGATGACGGTCGCCGACACGCCGAGGTCCTCCGCCTCCATCGCCGCCCAGCGGCCGGTGCCCTTCTGGCCGGCGGTGTCGAGGATGACCTCGACCAGCGGCCTGCCGCTAGCCGCGTCGCGGGTGGCGAGCACCGTGGCGGTGATCTCGATCAGGTACGATTTCAGCCGGCCGTGGTTCCAGCCGGCGAACACCTCGGCCATCTCGGCCGACGCCATGGCAAGGCCATCGCGCATGATGCCGTAGACCTCGGCGATCATCTGCATGTCGGCGTATTCGATGCCGTTGTGGATGGTCTTGACGAAATGGCCGGCGCCCTCGGGGCCGACGAGGGCGGCGCACGGCTCACCGTCGAACTTGGCGGCGATGTCGCGGAAGATGGGCGCGACCCGCTGCCACGCGGTGGGGGCACCGCCGGCCATCATCGAGGGGCCGTGGCGGGCACCCTCCTCGCCGCCGGAGACGCCGACGCCGAGGAATTCGATGCCCTGCTCGGCGAAGGCGGCGACGCGACGGCGGGTGTCGCGGAAGTTGGCGTTGCCGGCGTCGATCAGAACGTCGCCGCGGGCGAGCAGGGCGGCAAGCGCGTTCGCCTGCTCGTCGACCGGGGCGCCGGCCTGCACCATGATGACGATCGGGCGCGGCGGCGCGACGGCGGCGACAAGGTCGTCGAGGGTGTGGCACCCCTCGAGGCGGGCGGCGAGGCCGCCGGCGCCGGCGACGAAGGCGTCGGTCTTGGCGCTGGTGCGGTTGTAGACGGCGACCGTGTAGCCCTTCTCGGCCATGTTCAGGGAAAGACTGGCGCCCATGACGCCGAGGCCGATGAGGCCGATGTCCGCCATCCTACCTTCCTCGCAGACGTTTGCATCGCGCCGCGGCGCGACCACGGCGGCGGGTGGGACACTATGCAATCGGGGGGCGGCAAACAATCGGCCGGCAGCGATTTGTGTCCCCGCGCAACTCACATGCCGAGATTCGCCTCGCCGCGATCGAGAATCAGGGGAACGATCAGGTCCTCCTCGTCGTCGAGGTGGCGCCCGAGCACGCGGATCAGACGGTCGCTGGCGTCGGCGTAGGTGTCGCCGCTGGCTCTCAGCCGATCGGCGTCGCCGGCGGGAGCGCTCAGGAACGCGGTGGCGGCCTCGGCCAGCTCGTCCATGGCGGCATGGATGACGTGGTGGTCGTTCTCGAGCACCGCGAAGCCGCGGCTGAGGCGCGGCTCGGCGGCGCTGAACAGCGGGAAATAATGCAGGTCCTCGATCTGGTGGTGGCCGTTGAGATGACCGAGAAACATGTCGAGGCGCGGCGCGAACCAAGCGCGGAAGCGGTCATGGCCGACGCGGCCCTCGCGCAGGTCGCCGCTCGCCCGGGTCAGTGCGCCGCCGAGATCGCGGAAGCCGCCGTGAATGTCGAGCCAGAAACGCGCCAGCGCGCCGAGATTGGGGTGACCCGGCCAGACGGCACGTGGGTAGCGGTCGGCGAGCAGACGCAGCTCGCCTGGCCAACCGGTGCGGCTTTCGAGGTCAAACGTCATGGTCGCCGGCTCCGCTGCCGTTAATATGGTGAAGGCGGCCACCGGCAGCCAGTGCGCAGGAAAGCAACGTCATGATCAGCACGATCACCTACCTTACCACCATCGAGTTCGGGCCCGGCGCCCTTGCCCGGCTCACCGACGCCCTCGCCGACCTTGGCATCGAACGGCCGCTGGTGGTCAGCGACCACGGCATCGCCGCCGCCGGTATCATCGACCGGGCGGCAAGCCTGCTGCCGGCGGACGCGCCGCGCTTCCTCGACGTTCCCTCCAATCCGATCGAGGCGGCGGTCAAGGCGGCGCTGGTCGCCTACCGCGCCAACCAGTGCGACGGACTGGTTGCCATCGGCGGCGGCTCGCCGATCGATCTCGCCAAGGGCGTCGCGCTGATGGCGACCCATCCGGGCACGCTGGAGCAGTACGCCGCCATCCACGGCGGGGTGGCGAGGATCGCGGCGATGGCGCCGGTGATCGCCGTGCCGACGACGGCGGGCACCGGCGCCGAAGTCGGCCGGGCGGCGCTGATCACGCTGGGGGACGGCCGCAAGCTCGGCTTCATCAGCCCGCACATGATCCCGAAGCGGGCGATCTGCGATCCCGAGCTGACCACCGGCCTGCCGCCGTGGCTGACCGCGGCGACCGGTCTCGACGCCCTCTCCCACTGCATCGAGACCCTGTTCTCGCCGCGCTTCAACCCGCCAGCGGAAGCCATCGCCCTCGACGGGGCGGGACGGCTGTGGCACAACATCGTCACGGCCGTCGAGAACGGCGCCGACATTGCGGCACGCAGCGACATGCTGATGGGCGCCGTCGAGGGCGGTCTGTCGTTCCAGAAGGGCCTCGGCGCCGTCCATGCGCTCAGCCATGCCCTCGGCGGCCTGCCGAAACCGCAGCTCCATCACGGCACCCTCAACGCCATCCTGATGCCGCCGGTGGTGCGCTTCAACGCGCGCCACGTCGGCGACAAGATCGGCCGGCTGAAGTCCGCCATGGGACTGCCGGCCGACGCTGATCTCGCCGATGAGCTCGATCGCCTCAACCACAGCCTCGGCATTCCCGCCGGGCTCGCCACCCTCGGCGTCGGCGAGGACGTGCTCGACTGGGTGGTCGAGCGGGCGCTGGTCGACCACAGCCACCCCACCAACCCGCGCCCGGTGTCGGCGGCCGACTATCACGCGCTGTTCGATCAGGTGATGCGCTGAGGTGCGGCCGCGGTCTCACCGCGTCAGCCAGTGGGGCAGCGCCAGCGAGATGAGCGGAAATGCCACCAACAGCGTGACGCGCACGATCTCCGAGACGAAGAACGGCACCACGCCCCTGAAGGTCTGGCGCATGGGAACGTCGGGGGCGAGCGAGTTGATGATGAACACATTGAGGCCGACCGGCGGCGTGATCAGGCCGAGTTCGACCACGACCAGGGCAATGATGCCGAACCAGATCTTGACGTCGTCGACCGGCATGCCGAAGTCGAGCCCCGACACCATCGGCCAAAAGAACGGAATCGCCAGGATGATCATCGACAGGCTGTCCATCAGCATGCCGAGGATGATGAAGATCAGGATGATCAGGGCGATGATGGCGAGAGGCGGCAGGCCGCTGTTCTGCAGCAGCGCGGCGGCCGCCTGGGGCACGCCGGCGCGCGCCATGAAGATCGACAGCAGCGCGGCGCCGAGCAGGATCAGATAGATCATGCCGCTGGTGCGCGCGGTCTCGATCAGCGCCTCGATGGTGGCGTGAAACGACAGGCGGTGGCGGCCGTAGCCGTAGAGCGCCACCAGGAAGACGCCGATGGCGCCGGCCGGGGTCGCGTTGTAGAGCCCGCCGTAGATGCCGCCGATGACCACCGCGAAGATGACGGCAATCGGGATGACGGCGATGGTGGCGGCGATGAACTCCTGCCGGGAGACCCGTTTGCCGCGCGGGCCGGCGTCGGGCACCAGCCGCACGTAGATCGCCACCGTGATGAGGAACATGCAGACGGCGAGGATGCCGGGAACCAGCGAGGCCTCGAACAGGGTGACGACGTTGGTCTGGACGATGATGGCGTAGACGATCAGCACCACCGAGGGGGGAATGAGGATGCCGAGGGTGCCGCCGGCGGCGATGGTGCCGGTGGCCAGCGCCGGCGAGTACCTGTAGCGCCTGAGCTCGGGCAGGGCGACGATGCCCATGGTCGAGGCGGTGGCGGTGGAGGAGCCGCACACCGCGCCGAAGCCGCCGCAGGCGGCCACCGCCGCCATGGCGACGCCGCCGCGAAAGCGGCCGAACCAGGCGTCGGCGCCGCGGAACATGTCCTGGCTGAGCCCGCAGCGGGCGGCGAGCGCCCCCATCAGGATGAACATCGGCAGTACCGACAGGTCGTAGGTGGAGAATTGCGCGTAGGCGAGGTCCTTGAGCTGGTTGAGCACCACCGCCGGACCCGACTGCAGGCTGGTGCCGACGACGCCGACCAGGATCATGGTGTAGGCGATGGGCACGCGCACGGCGATCAGGGCAAGCAGGGCGATGAGCCCGATCAGCCCGATCAAGAAGCTCGCTTCCATTGCCGCCCGTTCCTATTCGACAGGAGCGCCGCCCGTGAGCTCTGATGGCGGTCGTCGCGCGCCGTGGACGCCTTCGATGAAGGTGACCACGCCGGCAACAAGCAGCAGGAAGAGCGAGATCAACGCCGGCGGGAACGCCGTCCACAGCGGGATCCGCAGCAAGGCGGTGGTTTCGGGATAGCGCACGTAGTCGACAAAGCCGAGCGACATCTGGCGCAGAAGCAGCAGCGCGAAAATGACGGCGAACAGCGACGAGAACGCGAGCATCGCCGACTTGGCGCGCTCGCTCATGCCTTCGGTGAAGATATCGACCGTCACGTTGGCGCCGGTCAGCTGGCAATAGGGCAGGAAGCAGAAGACGGCGATGGCGACGAAATGGGTCGTCAGCTCGTAATCGCCGGGAATCGGCTTGTCGAAGATGAGATTGGACGCGGCGCTGGCCGCGACCGTCAGCATCAGCGCCACCAGAATGAGACCGCCGAGCAGCGCCCACCAACGGATGACGGTCCTGACCAAGCGCAGCCAGCCCGGCTGCCAGCGGAAGGACGGCCGGGGTCCGCGCACCCCGGCGACGTCCTCGTGGTAGTCGAAGCTCATGCAGCGTTCTTGGCGATGGCGGCCCTGGCGGCGGTGACCAGCCCGGCGGCATCGATTTCGCCGGACCGCTGCTTGACCCAGTCGTCGATAACCGGCGCCAGCGCCTGTTTGAAGGCGTCGGTCTCTTCCTGGGTGAGCTCGACATACTCGTTGCCGGCGGCAATCAGCACCTTGATGGCACCGTCGTCGTCAGCGCGCCATATGTCGCCGACCTCTTTCCACCACGCCGCGCCGGTGTTCTTGTTGAACACTTCCTTGAGGTCGTCCGGTAGCTTGTTCCAGGTGCCCTTGTTCATGCTCACCTGGAACGTCGAGGTGCCGAGGCGCCACTTGTTCTTGCCCTCGATGTCGTACTTGGTGACGTCCTGCAGCTTGAGCGCCGGCGCGATCTCCCACGGGATGAGGGCGCCGTCGACCACATGTGTGGTCAGAGCCTGCGGCAGCCCGGGGACCGGCATGTCGACGGGCGTGGCGCCGAGCGTCGTGATGACGTCAGTGCCGGTCGGGCCGGGCACGCGAATCTTCAGGTCCTTAAGATCCTCGGGCTTGCGCACGAGCTTGTCGGCCATCTGGATCGCCTGGCCGGCATGGACGTGCAGCCACAGCACATGGACGTCCTTGTATTCCTCGGCGAGGTACTGGTCGAACATGTCGCGCATGGCGAGGTTGGTCGCCGCAACGTCGCCGTTGAAGATGTCCGGCAGCTCGAACACTTCCGAGCGCGGGAAGAGCCCCGCCGTATAGCCGTTGAGCGTCCACACCATGTCGACGACGCCGTCAACCACCTGACGGAAGAGCTGCGGCGGATGGCCGCCGAGCGACATTGCCGGGTAGATATCGATCTTCACCCGGCCGTCGGAATCCTTGGCGATGCGTTCGGCAAAGGGTTCCATCATCATCACCTGCGCCGGCGCTTTGGGCCCAAGAAAGTGATGGAGCTTGAGCGTGAATTCCGGTGCCGCGTAGGCGCGGCGGGCAATGGCGGGGGCCGCCAGCGCTGCGCCGGCGGTAGTGCCGAGAAACTGTCTGCGAGTAATCATCCGTCGTTTCCTCAAGGTCATCTTGGCTGGCGGGGGCAGTCGGTCGATGGACCGGTCGTCACTGTCGTTTCACGCGGGCCTGTTTTGCCCTCTTGTAGCACTCCAGCGTCCGAGGGCGGCTCCAATTTGGTTTTGGTGCAAATGATATGGCGGCGCCTGCCCACGGCCGGCACGCCTTTGGCTCGCGGCTCACGCCAGGCCATCGGCGATCTTCCGCAAGAGGCGGATGAGTTTGCGCTTGTCGGCGCCGACGATGGCGTCAAGATCGTGGTCGTGCTCGACGGCGTGGGCGAGCAACCGGCGCAGCGTGCGTTCGCCGTCGCGGGTGAGCGACAGCGACACGCTGCGGCGATCGGCCGGCGAGCGATGGCGCTCGACCAGGTTCTCCTTGACGAGCTGGTGGACGAGCGGGGTCACCGACGACTTGTCGCGGGCGATGGCGCGGCCGAGCTGGCTCTGGGTGATGCCGGGGTTGGCGCGGATGACCATCATGGCGGCGAAGCGCCCCGGTCGCGGGTCGCTGAGGCCGGCGCGGCGGCCGAAGGCGCGAAACGAGGCATGCTGGGCAAGCCGCAGGTGAAAGCCGATCAGTCCGTCGAGCGGACCGAGGCGGACGGCGCCGTTGGCCGTTGCCGGCTGCTGGCCTGCGTCGCCGGCGCGGGCCTTGCGCCTGACCGAGCGCGCCTCCCCCCTCGCCATCGGCCTCCTCCCGCAAACTCTGGTTGCCGTCATGCCCGACCGGGAGCCCGGCCGTTCGGGCGCAAACCATAACCAAAGCGCTCGCCCGGTTCCACAACGGCGGCTGGGTCTATGGCGGTTCCGGCTGCGGATTGAGCTCGATGGTCCCGGAAGGGTTGCGCAGGATGTTCGGGTTCACCGACGGCGGCACGGGCACGACGTTGGGCTTGCACTCGCCCGCCGGCAAGACGTGCCGCTCGCCGGGCGGGCAGACGGGGACGCAGATATTGAACCACTTCTCGGTCCCCGGCCGACAGGACAGGCAGCGGCCGTCAGCAGCCCGCACCTGTCCCTTGGCGCAAGCCGGCGCGCACGCGTCTTTCCATCTCTCCATTCCCTGGGGACAAGGCACGCACTGGCCGTCGCCGGTGTGCACCATCCCGCCGATACAGCGAGGCACGCAGCGACCGTTCCAGATCTCGTTAGGCGGCGGGCAGAACAGCTGCGGATTGGGATTGAGCTGCGGCTGCGTCAGCGTCGGGGAGGCGGCCCAGGCCGTCCCCGCCGCGACGACGATCAGCATCGCTGCCGCAAGTCGGCTTACTGACTTGAGGAAGAGCGCCGCCGGGCCCGGCGATCGCCGCACCCCCATCCGCGCAACCGACAATCCCGAGCCCACGTCCCTTGGTCTCCCCCGGTCGACCGCCGCATGAGGCTGGAGCGGGTGAAGGGAATCGAACCCTCGTATGCAGCTTGGGAAGCTGCCGTTCTGCCATTGAACTACACCCGCAGCGCGCCAACTTGAACGGCGGCCGGCGACGGCTGTCAAGACCGGCGACGCGGCCGGGGGATAGGGTTGGACCGCCGTGGGCGACACCCTATAAGGGCCGGGCGAAAACCCACGGAAGGCCGACGCGAACATGGACAAGGATGCGCTCTACCGCTTCTTCGGCGGCTCACCCGGCGCGGTCCTGCTGCGCCTGGTGGTGCTTTCCTTCATCCTCGGCGTGATCCTCAACGCACTCGGGGTGTCGCCGTTCGACATCGTCAACAGCTTCCGGCGGCTGTTCCTGCGCCTCTATCACATGGGCTTCGACTCGCTCGTCTGGATCTGGCGCTACTTCCTGATCGGCGCGGTGATCGTCTTCCCGGTCTGGCTGATCATGCGCCTGCTCAGGTTCGGCCGGCGCGGTCGTTATCAGGCCTGAGGGTCGCTGTCCGCCCACCGGTCGGTCTCGCTGCCGACCGCTTCGGCGATCGAGGCCATGCCTTCCCGGTCGAGGCGCTCGCCGAGGCCGGTGACGATGCGGGCGGCTAGCCGCGGTCCCTTGTAGATCAGGCCCGTATAAAGCTGGACCAGGTCGGCGCCGGCGGCGATCTTCGTCCACGCCGCCTCGGCGGAATCGACGCCGCCGACGCCGATCAGCACCAGGCGATCGCCGGCGAGCCGCCGCACCCTGGCGAGCAGCCGCGTCGAGCGGCGGAAGAGCGGCCGGCCGGAGAGCCCGCCGCTCTCTTGCGCAGCCTTGTCGCTCAGCCCGGCGCGCGCCACCGTCGTGTTGGAGACGACCATGCCGTCGATGCCGGCGGCGATCGCCGCCGCGACGATCGCCACGACGGCGTCGTCGTCGAGGTCGGGGGCGATCTTGAGGAACAGCGGAACGGACCGCCCTGCCCGCGCCCGCGCCTCGCCGACGCGCGACAGCAGCCCGGCCAGCGCCTCGGCTTCCTGAAGGTCGCGCAGGCCCGGCGTGTTGGGAGACGACACGTTGATGGTGAGGTAGTCGGCCAGACCGGCGAAGCGCTCGACGCCGGCGACGTAATCGCCGACGCGGTCGGCGCTGTCGCGGTTGGCGCCGAGGTTGACGCCGACGATGCCACGCCGTGGGCGTAAGCCGAGACGCCGGGCGACGGCTGCGAAGCCTTCGTTGTTGAAGCCGAGGCGATTGATCACCGCCTCGTCGCGCGGCAGCCGGAATACGCGCGGCCGGGGATTGCCGGCCTGGCGACGCGGCGTCACCGTGCCGACCTCGGCGAAACCGAAGCCGAGGCGGAGGATGGCGTCCGGCACCTCGCCGTTCTTGTCGAAGCCGGCGGCGAGGCCGAGGGGATTGGGAAAGTCGAGGCCGGCCAGGCGCCGCCTGAGGCGGGGATCGGCCGGCGGCGTCGATCCGCCGAGCCCGCTTGCGAGCGCCGCTATGGTCAGCCGGTGCGCCGTCTCGGGCGGGATGGCGAAGGCGAGTTTCCGCAGCAGTGTCTCGCTCATGGCGCCGGTATTCAACACCCACAGAATCTCGCCCATGACGCGGCGGTCGTCCACTCGGGAAACGTCTTGCCGGATGGTTGCACCGGAAATTCAGCCGGCGACCCGTCGCTGCTCGTGCGCGAAATGGTGCACCACGTGCAACTTCTTGCCTTTGCCCTGTGAAGAAATCCCGGCCAACAACACAAGGGATTAACTCTCTTATAGGGAAAGTTGATTAGTCACATTGAATGCCAGATTGACCCTGCCGAGCGAACCTGAACAGCGACGGGTCGCCGTCGCCACGACTGCCACGACCATGAAGGAACGACTGTGAACCGTCCGGTTCCGCGGTGGCTGTTTCTGTTTTGCCTACTCCTCGGCAGCCTTGTCACCGTCGCGTTTGGCTGGACTGTGAAATCCACTGTTGAAGAGGGCGCTGGCAATAGCGTTCTGGGTCAGTGGGCAGTCGGGGTCGCGTCGTTCCCGACCACCACCTACACCGTCTTCCAGCAACTGGTTGAGCAAGCAACAGGAGACTACAAAGACGTGGTCAACCGCGTGCCGCGGGAGATCACCGACCTGTCCGGATTCCAACCGATTTCTGCGGCCGCCGGCATAAATATCCAGGGCCTGCTCGTCCACGCCTCGCCCGCCGCCGCAAAGGGGTGGCGGTTGCTCTTGGGCGCATTCACGCTGGACGGCCAGATCGAGAATGCGGCGCTGCTCATATCGCCGCAATTGCGGGTCGAGAGGCGCTGGATCCTCACTGAGAGCGGGATCAAGGGCATCAAGCCGCAGTCGAAGTACCGGAAATTCGTCCACGGCGCGGCATTTCTGCCCGATGCCTCGTTGATCTTCGCGTTCGATGGCGGCTTGCCGGCATTCGTCAGGCGTTTGCGAACGCGCTGATACTTATCCCGTTCCGCCGCCCGCTGGACCACGCTGCTTCGCTGTTGCGACAGCACCGCCGTTTTTCGCGCCTGCAGGCCGAGGACGGATTCATCACCTCCTATATGACGTGGCTCGCCCATCACGAGTTCGGCCTGACCCATCGGCCATTCCGATTCCACGACGACGGTTCGTTCGTTCCGTCGGCGCGCGCCATCGACACAATCGACTATTGGCTGGAGGTTTGGTGCGAAACCTACGGTTGGCTCGAGGGGGCCACGGCGGACGGCGCGGTGTTTGTCTGCTACGAGGAGCTTTGCGAGAACCCGCGCGTGTGGGACCGACTCGCCGAACTTGCCGGCATTTCCGCTTCACCGCATGAGGGAGAGCGGTTCCAGGCGAGCACCGCGAAGCCGGAAATCGCAGGCGACCCGGTGTTGGTCGAGCAAGCCTCGGCCGTTTACGCTCGCTTGGCTGAGCGGGCACGCGGCTTCGTGCAGTGACACTGCCGAGGCAAGCGGCCGGCCGATAGCCGATAGTTGTCCGGGGTCGCACGCACTACCCCCGGCAAGCATCTCGCGCCCGGCTGTGCTATAGCTGCGGCGGAGGCCGCCCCGTGTTCTGGTTAATGAGGGCGCAGCCATGCGTGCACTACCGATCGCCGTCGCCGGCCTTCTCCTGTTGACGCCGGCGCTGGCGCAGGAAACCGGCTCTGCGTCGGGCCGCTACCAGATCACCCCCAACGACGAAGGCTTCACCCGCCTCGACACCGAGACCGGGTCCCTCTCCCATTGCGCCAAGCACGACGGCGTATGGAAGTGCGCGCCGCTCGCCGGCTCCGAGTCCGGCCTCGCCCAGAAGGTCGACCGGCTCGCCGGCGAGGTCGCCCGCCTCTCCGCTGCCGTCGACGCCCTCTCCGCCCGTCTCGACGGGCTCGCCACCCGCCTCGACGCCATGCCGGCGCGGCCCGAAAAATCCGCCACCGCGCCCGAGAGCCAGAGCGACGAGCAGCTCAATTTCGCCGAGCGGGTCATGCAGCGCTTCTTCGACATGGTGCGCGCGCTGAAGCACGAGGCGCCCGACCCCATCTGAACCGCCTCAGGCGGGGCGCGGCCTGTAGGCCTCCGTTGCCCTGACCAGCTCGTCGACGATGCCGGGCTCGGTCATGGCGTGGCCGCTGTCGGCAACGATGCGCAACTGTGCCCGCGGCCAGGCGCGGGCGAGGTCGACAGCGATGGCGACCGGCGTGCACAGGTCGTAGCGGCCGTGGACGATGGTTCCGGGGACCTCGGCGAGACGGCCGGCGTTGGCGATGAGCTGGCCGTCGAACTCGAAGAAGCCGCGGTTCTGGAAATAGTGCGCCTCGATGCGGGCGAAGGCGACGGCGTAGCGCGGCTCGCCGAAGGCGGCGACGCGCCCCGGGTCGGGCAGCAGTGACAGCGACGCCCCCTCCCACATCGCCCAGGCGCGGGCGCAGGCGAGCATGGCTTCCTTGTCGTCGCCGATCAGCCGGCGATGGTATGCGGCGATCATGTCGCCGCGCTCGGCCTCCGGTATCGGCTGCAGGTACTCGGCGAAGGCCTCCGGCAGGATGCGCGAGGCGCCCTGCTGATAGAACCATTCGAGCTCCCAGCGCCTGAGCGTGAAGATGCCGCGCACGATCAGTTCGCTCACCCGCTCCGGGTGCGTCTCGGCGTAGGCGAGCGACAGGCAGGAACCCCACGAGCCGCCGAAGAGCTGCCAGCGGTCGATCGCCAGATGGGTGCGGATGGTCTCCATGTCGGCGACCAGGTGCCAGGTGGTGTTGTCCTCGAGCGAGGCGTACGGGGTGGAGCGCCCGCAGCCGCGCTGATCGAACAGCACCATGCGGTAGGCGGCGGGATCGTGGTAGCGCGACATGGTCGGGCTGATGCCGGCGCCGGGGCCGCCGTGGACGACCAGCACCGGCTTGCCGTCGCGGTTGCCGTATTCGGCGACGTGGAGCTCGTGCAGCGCCGACACCTTGAGACGATGGGTGGCGAACGGCTCGATCGGCGGAAACAAGCTGCGGCGCGGCTCAGTCATCGTCAACTTTCACCTCCCTGGACAAGCGGGCGGCCGCCCGGGCGCCGGATCACGTAGAGCATGCGCAGACGCTCCTTCGTCGGCGGCGCGGTGACGAGGCTGACCACGACGATGACGATTAGGCCGAGCGGCAGGCCGACGATCCCGGCCGAGAGCTCCGACAGCCCCCATTGGCGCGGCGCCAACCAGCCGGGCACGGCAAGGCCGGGGTAGCGGCAGGCGGCGACGACGGCGGCGGTGGCGAGGAAGCCGGTGATCATGCCGGCGACGGCGCCGGTGGCGTTCGCCCGCCGCCACCACACCGCCGCCACCAATGCCGGAAAAAGGCCGCCGGCCGACAGCGAAATGGTGCCGAGGGCGAGCGCGTAGGCGTCGTCGGCGCGCTCGGCCGCCAGCCAGGCGGCGGCGAGAACGACCACGACGATGAGCAGCCGGGTGACGGCGAGATGACGGCCGCTCGAGGCTCTGACGGCAAGCAGGCGGGCGTAAAGATCGTGGCCGAGGGCGAAGGCGACGGCAAGCGCGATGGCGTTGGCGGCGGCAAGCACGGCGGCCAGGGCGCCGACCGCCACCAGCGCGCTCATCACGTAGGACAGCCCGAACATCCTGGGCAGGGCGAGCACAATCGCATCGCCGCTGACGGCGAAATCGCCCGCGCCGACGGTGAGGCTGCCGTGACAGGCGGCGTTGACGGCGGTGATCGACACCG
>CAZSWL010000337.1:0-5456 GCA_964610725.1 uncultured Bauldia sp. | reverse complement strand
GGCGAGCGCGGCCGCGTCGGATAGGCTGACGTTCGATGTGTAGCGATAGGGCAACATCACGCAGTGGACGCGACGGGGGCCGAGGGCATCCACCGCCATGGTGGCCGTGACCGCCGAATCGATGCCGCCCGACAGGCCGAGCACCACACCGGGAAAGCCGTTCTTGTCGACATAATCGCGCAGACCGAGCATGCAGGTCCGCCAGTTGGCCTCGTCCAGTGCGGGCAGCGCCGCCACGGGCCCATCGAGGCAGCGCCAGCCGCTCGCCTGCTTCTGCCAGGTAACGGTGGCAATCGCCTCGCTGAACTGCGGCATTTGGAACGCGAGCGAACGATCGCCATGCAGCCCGAACGAGCCGCCGTCGAAAACTAGCTCGTCCTGACCGCCACACTGGTTGACGTAGACCATGGGCAGGCCGGTCTCGACGACGCGGGCGAGCGCCACCTGCTGGCGGACGTCGGCCTTGCCCTGCCAATAGGGCGAGCCGTTGGGCACGATGAGCATCTCGGCGCCCGTTTCCATGAGGCACTCGCAGACCTGCTCGAACCAGATGTCCTCGCAGATCGGCAGGCCGAGCCGCAGACCGCGGAAGCCGATCGGTCCGGGAAGCGGTCCCACCGCGAACACCCGCAGCTCATCGAAGACCCCGTAGTTGGGCAACTCGACCTTGTAACGAAGGCCGGTCACGGTGCCGGCATCGAGCAGCGCGACGGCGTTGTAGACCTTGCCGTCCTCGGGCCATGGCACACCGATGACGACGCCCGGGCCGCCATCGGTGGTGTCTTGCGCCAACCGTTCGACCGCGTGGCGGCAGGCGTCCGGAAAAGCCGGCTTGAGGAGCAGGTCTTCGGGCGGGTAGCCGCCGATGAACAGCTCGGGCAGCACCAGCAGATCGGCGTTCGCCGCGGCGGCCGCGGCGCGGGCGCTGCGCGCCTTGGCAAGGTTGCCGTCGATGTCGCCGACGACCGAATCGAGCTGGGCGACGGCGATGCGAACGGTATCGGTCAGGATTGCTGCCATACCGCCGGTTTAGCCCGCCGTCGCGCGACCGGCAAACGCGGCTTATCCCACGTGCTCGCCGAAGAACGCGAGCGTTCGCTCCAGGGCCAGCTTGGCGGAGGCTTCGTGCCAGGCGGCGCTGCCGTCGCGGTTGAAGGCGTGGCCGGCACCGGGATAGACAAAAACCTGAACCATGGCCGGGTCGACCGTCGCCCTGACCTTGTCGACGTCGGCCATCGGGATGCTCGGGTCCTTTTCGCCGAAATGGAGCATGACCGGGCAGCGCGGCTTCTCGGACAGATGCCCGGCGACCATGCTGCCGTAGTAGCCGACGGCGGCGGCGACACCCTCCAGCCGCGTCGCCGACAACCACGCCAGCGAACCGCCAAAGCAATAACCGACCACGCCCACCCGGCCGCTGCCGCCGAGTGCAGCGACCGCTGCCGCGACGTCGAGCAGCGCCTCATCGACGCCGGTCGTTTGGCGCAGCGCGATGCCTTTGTCGCGCTCGTCGGGAACATTGGGGTCGAGCTCTGTGTCGCGCTCGCCGCGGTCGAAGATCGCCGGCGCGATCACGTGATAGCCGGCGGCGGCATAGCCGTCG
Source organism: uncultured Bauldia sp. (assembly GCA_964610725.1). Lineage (GTDB taxonomy): Bacteria > Pseudomonadota > Alphaproteobacteria > Rhizobiales > Kaistiaceae > JBBDMC01. The sequence goes on along the minus strand of CAZSWL010000337.1, from coordinate 3,853 downwards.
GCGACCTTGCGGATGTGAGCGTTGACGCCGAAGATTTCCTGAATGACGACGAGGCCGCCGCGGGCAGCGCCCGTCGGCTTGGCTTCGTAGGCCGAGAGCGAATGCCCGTCCTTAGCGGTCAGCATCAGTTTCGCGCCCATCTTCACTGTCTCCCTTCGCGCTTGTGGTGTTGTTGCGGCCGCGACGATCCTGCATCCGTTGGCACAGATCTTCCGAACCGGGCGCCGCCACAGCTGTAGCAACGCGGGGTGACGGACAAAAGGCCGCCCGTCACCAGGGTGGCGGGCGGCTCAGGCTGCGCTAGTGGAGAGGGAGCGCGCAATCGTTCGCAGGCCGTTGTGCGGCGAGCGGGCGGCCAGCCGCCGTTCTCAGGCCCTGATCTCCTGCCTCTGAAAGGACACGTAAGCGACCGTGAAGACGACCACCATCGCGGCGACGAGGCCGGCGAGCTGCGGCCACACCAGCAGGGCGCTTTGCGAAAACGGCAACGGCGAGCCGAGCAGGGCCCCCTGGAGCTGGCTCAGGAACAACAGGCCGAAGGCTCTGGTCGACGGGTCGAGCAGCGCCAGCGTCATCTCGTTGTAAAGCGTGTTCGGCGAGATGCGGGCGATGCCCGACTGCCACGACGCATTGGCCAATGTCGTCATCGGATCGAGCGGGTCGACCGGGGCGATGAGATTGGCCAGCAAGGGCGCGATCATCGGCCAGAAGATGGTGAACAGCAGCCACAGGGTGAGCGCGGCCAGGGCCGACGTGGCGGGCGCCCGGAACAGCGTCGAAAACAGCAAGGCGACCGCCAGCCAGACGCCGCCGTATGCCAGCGACGCGATCAGGAAAGCGATGCCGCGCAGTACCTCCTCGCCGCTCGGCGGCAGGCCGAGGAGAAGGATGCCGAGGCCGGTCATCAGCAGCCATAGCGTCACCAGGCAGATCGCCAGCACCAACAGGCCGCCGATGAACTTGCCGGTCAGCACCGCGTCCCGATAGATGGGCTGGGCGAGGATACGGCTCATGGTGCGGCGGCTGTATTCGCCGTTGATCGCGTCGAAGCCGAGCGCGATGGCGACCAGTGGCAGCAGGAAACCGAGGAACGTGACGAACGATGGCAGCGGGGCCTGCGAGGTGGTGAACAGACGCAGGAACAGGAACGGATCCTGGCCGATCGTCTGCTTGATCTGGCTGATCGCCCCATAGATCGCGCCGATCGCGGTGAGCAGTACCAGCAGCATGACCAGGTGCATGCGCAGGCTGCTCATGTGGTCGGCAGCCTCCTTGAGGGCGATCGTCGACAGGCCGGTAAACGGTGAGCCTTCACGCCGCATCGGCCGTCTCCTGCGCCTGCTCGAAGTAGCGAACGTAGACCTCATCGAGGCCGCTGCGCCGGATTGCCATGTTGCGCAGGGCGCCGCCGGCGGCCACCACGCGGGCGGCAATCTCCGGCCTGACGTCACGGTCGGCGTCGACCCGGCTCACCTCGGCGCGGACCGGCGTTACCGATCCGATCCCTTCCAGTCCGGCAAGCGTCTGGGCGAGATCGACCCCGTCGGCCTCGACCTCGACCACGTAGGCGCCGCCCAGCACCTGGCGGGCGAGATCGGAGACCTCGCCGATCAGCCCGACCCGGCCGCGGCGAAACAGCGCCACCCGGTCGCAAACGCTCTGGACGAGGCCGAGCAGATGCGACGACAACAGGATGGTCATGCCCTCGCGGCTCAGCTCGCCGATGAGGTCGAGCAGCTCCTGCGTGGCCTGCGGGTCAAGCCCGTTAGTCGGCTCATCGAGGATGGCGACCTCGGCCCGCTTGACCAGGACCTCGGCCACGCCGAGGCGCTGGCGCATGCCGTGGGAATAGGTGCCGACGCGGTGATCGGCGACATCGGCCAGGCCGACGCGGGCAAGGGCATCCTTGATGGGTGCCGCGCTTTCGGTCGTCGTCATTCCCGCCAGCCGGGCCGTGTAGGCGATGTTTTCCTGCGCGGTGAGCTGGTCGTAGAAGCCAACCATGTCGGGCAGATAGCCGACCCGACGCTTGACCTCGAGCGGCTGGCGGAGCGGGTCGAAGCCGAGAACCCTGACGCTGCCAGCGGTCGGCTCGGTCAGACCGAGCAGCATGAGGATGGTGGTGGTCTTGCCCGACCCGTTCGGCCCGAGCACACCGAACACCTCGCCCTTGTTGACGGCAAGGTCGAGATGATCGACCGCGACCGTCCGTCCGTAGCGCTTGGTCAGGTCGCGGGCCTCGATGACAGTCTCACTCATCGCCGGCCGTACCTGGTAACGGCGAAGGCAAGAGCGACCACGGCGGCGCCGATGATGCCGAGACCGGCGATGCCCCACATGGTCGAGGTGAGCACCGTCACCCGGAAATTGGCGCTGTCGGAGGCGCCATCGCCGTTGGCGCGGACGGTGACCACGAAATCACCGGCGATCGCCTGGGCGGCAGGGGTAATCGACACCGAGACCGGCTGGTTGTCGCCGGGGGCGATGGCATCGATCTGTTTGGGATCGAACTCGACCTTCCAGCCGGAAGGCTCCGAGGAAGCAAGCTTGACGTTCTTCGCCGGCGCAGTGCCGTTGTTGGTGAGGGTGAATTTGAACGTGCGCGATTGGCCGGCGGTGGCGTCGCCAGACAGACGATCCTGGGGACCGGCGAGAGACAGCTCCGGCTGCCCGGTCACGTCGAGCAGCAGTGGCGTTGCGCCGGAGGCGGCCGGACTGGCCGCCTGCACGGCGACCTGGTACTGGCCGGCCGCCACGTTCTGGGGAAGCTTGACGCTGACCTTGAGATCCTTGGACTGGCCGGCCTTGATCGGGATGCTGGTCAGCTCCTGCGAACCGTATTGCTCCTTGAAGGTCGTCTCGAAGCCGGGCGGTCCGTCGGCGACGAGGTTGTAGGTCTGATCGTCCGTGCTCTCATTCTTGACGGTCACGTCGAAGTCGAAGTTGGACTTGGGCGTGCCGCGCAACGCCGGCAGCTTGGCCTCGACCTTGACCGATGCGGGCTTCGCCTTTGCCAGCACCAGCGTCACCGGCAGGGTGAGGTCGTTGGCGGCGGACTGGCCGGTCACGGTGAACTTGTACGTGCCGGTCTTGACGTCCTTCGGCGGCGTGACCTTGAGGGTCAGCGAACGGCTCGAATCCGGCCCGACCATCGCCTCGGTCACCGGCTTGCCGCCGCCGTCGATCTCGTATGACCAGCCGTCGGGCAAACCGCCGACCGACAGCGCCACGCGCTCCGGCGGCATCTTCATGTTGCGCAAAGTCAGGTCGAGGGAGATGTCCTCGCCCACCCGCTCGGTCAGCGACGGATAAGCCGTGGTAAGCCACAGGCCGCTGAGGGCGTTTTGTTGGGAATCGGTCGTTTGTGCGCCGGCAAAGTTGGCAAAGGCCAGGCCGCCGGCAAGCACCATCGATCCAAGAATAGCGCGTGCGCTATGCATGGTTCGTTCTCCTATTTACGATCATAGAGCAATAAGCCCGAAGCTTTCCGCGCGGGGGCTCCGGATGCTCGCGAGAAGAAGACGGTATTAGCAATCGGAAGCAAATGCGGCAAGAATCTGGCGAGATGGCGGCTGCGACATTAAACCTTGGTAAGGTGGAATTCTCCACCGCGGGCGAACAACGCCGATTAGCCGGCGGCGATCGCCGACTGGCGTGCCTGCTCCAGCCGGTCGCGCTTGAGCAGCTCGGCGATCAGAAAGGCGAGCTCGAGTGCCTGGTCGGCATTGAGGCGCGGGTCGCAATGGGTGTGGTAGCGGTCGGACAAGTCCGCGGCCGAAATGGCCCGCGCGCCGCCGGTGCATTCGGTGACGTTCTTGCCGGTCATCTCGATGTGGATGCCGCCGGCGTGGGT
>CAZSWL010000336.1:0-9191 GCA_964610725.1 uncultured Bauldia sp. | reverse complement strand
TGCAGGCGATGGGCGAAGAATACGTGGCCAAGCATATCCTGCCCGACACGCAGCTGCGGCGTTTGATCAGGCCCGACGAGATCGCCGACGCGATCTGCTTCATGATAACGAACCAGGCAGTCAGCGGTGAAATTTGGGCGGACGCAGGCTGGCACCCGGCTGCGGCCTGAACCGGCAGGCGGCGAACAAAGGTGACGCGGAATGGATTGCGCCGAGGCCACGGCGCTGGCCTGCGGCTTGCGCCGATTTTTCCCCGTGACGCGGTCGCTGTTAAGTGTTTGGCCTGAACCCGGTCCCCAGCTGGTAGAGCCCCGGCAGGGACAGCCACTCAACGTCACCCCCCGGCCGTCAGGACCATCGCCGGCCGGCAGCGGCCCCGACTTGGATGATTCCACAAAAGCGCTGGTTGCCGAAGAGGTCTCCGCCGGCAGAGCAGTATTGTGCTGACGTACGGTTTGCCGTCTAATAATTGATCGTCGCGTAGAAAGCGTTGGGAGCCGCGCTTCTATGATCCAGACGCCGTTTCTTCCCATCGCCTTGAATCTCTGCGCCGCATGGCTAGCCGGCGCCGCTATCGGGATTGAGCGCACTTTTCACGGCCGGCCCGCGGGGTTCCGAACGCACGCACTTGTGTGCCTTTCCTCGGCCTTGCTGATGGTTGTGTTCAACTATCAGCAGTCCTGGATCGGAGGCGTGTCGGCAGAAACGATTCGCACCGACCCAACGCGCATGGCCCAGGGCATCATGACCGGCATCGGTTTTCTCGGCGCCGGCGTGATCTTCAAGGAGGGGTTCACGGTTCGCGGCCTGACGACCGCGGCATCGATCTGGGCGACCGCTGCAATTGGCATTCTGTTCGGCGTCGGACTGTTTGGCCCGTCAGTGTTGGCCACGCTGATCGCGCTTGGCACGCTCAGTTTCTTCCGTTGGATCGAGAATCGTATGCCGACCCAGCTTTACTCCCAGCATCTCATTCGCTTTCGCGCCCATCAGACCATGCCTGAGGACGAGCTGTGCAAGATGCTTGAGTCGTTTGGCTTCACGGTCTCCAATATGAGCTATCGCCTTGAAGAAGCCGGATCCGTGTTCGAGTACCGAATGATGCTTATGACCCACAAGAAACAAAACCTGCAAAGACTGGCGGCGGAGCTCAGAACCCATGAAGGGATTCTCGAGTTTCGCCTTTGGCCGCCGGGCGACTGACGCGCCAGCCAGACGCCGCGCGTGCTTCCCGACCCGGACCGTCAGGTTCCCGATCCGGACGACCGCCAGTGCCGGGCGATGCCGAGCGGATCGTTGGTGGTGATCTGATCGACGCCGGCTGCCGCCATCTGCGCCAGCAGCCCGTCGATGCCCGGCGTGGTCGCATCGAGTGTCCAGGCGTCGACGATCGCCCCATTTGACTTGAGGGAAGGTACGGGGTTCAGCCCGCAGGCCAGCGCGCCGACAAGAAGGCGGTAATGAATGTAAAACGCGGCGGCGTTCGGAGCTGTCGCGACCACGTCATCGACAAATTCGGCATAACTTTGCGCACCGCCGAAACGGCGTCCCGTCGCGAGATCAAGGGGATCGAAGCCGAGCCGCAAAGCCGGGACCGCCTCACCAAGGACCTGCACGGCCGCCCAGTCCGTCCCGCTCAGCAAGCAACGTCGTGCAACCGGCGCCACCGCGGCAGCGAAGCGATCGACGGCGTCACCGGAGAGCTGCTCGCGCGATGCTTTGAGATCCAGCTGAACGCAGCCTCCCCGCTCGGGTACAGCGGCGATTGCGTTCGCGACGTCCGTCAGCAGCGGCGGCGGATAATTGGCGCCGGCGACCTTCAAGTCACCGACTGCGGTCGCGTCGATTGCGTCGACGGCGCCTCGGCCGTTGGTTTCCTCATCGAGCAACTTGTCGTGCAGGCAAACCCAGGCGCGGTCGGCCAGCGTTCGCACATCGATTTCGAGGCTGGCACCGGCAGCGAGTCCACTACGCAGATTCGCCAGCGACCAGGGAGGGTCGCCGGCGGCGCGGCGCAACTGATGCCATTTGAGAACGACGCGACGTCGGCCGTCGCCGATCGCGACCGGTTCCGCCTGCGGTCCGGGTTGCAATTCAACGCCTCACGCCGCGGCGGAACCCTCACGGCCGGTCGATTTTCGGATCGGATTTTCGTCGACCAACTTACGCAGGAACGCGACATCGTCACCGGAGAGCGAATCGACCAGTCCGGCTGACAGCCATGCACCGATCTGCTTTGTCGGGTCCCGGCCGTACGACCAGTATGGGGCGAGCTGCTCAGGCCTGGGAATGTGGAGACGATTGGAAAGGCCGGCGTCGTGCAGCGCCTTTGCGTCGTCGACGGCGAACATATCGAGCTCAAGCGATACCGAGTCGGCGGCGCAGGCTCGCACCACCGCGACGACGTCGGCGTGACGTGCGTGGATTATCGCCTCGGTTCGCAGGCTCGGCTCCTTCTCCTTTATGCCCTTGAGGTCGACATGGTTGAACGACAGGACGATCACATTGCCAAAGCCGTCGGTCTGCCTGAGAATTGTCAGCACGCGGTCCGACAGAACTTCGGGCCTTTCGCGTTCCTTCATTTCGACGACCAGGCCCGCGCCGGCCTGCTTGGCCCAGCCGACAACTTCGGCGAATGTCGGAACTAGCACCTGTTCCCGCTGCTCACGATGGCCGGCCGCCGCATCGAGGGTGCGGATGTGGGCGAGGTCGTGGTCGGCGACAAATCCGTGGCCGTTGGTCGTCCGGTCGAGCAGGGCGTCGTGCATCACTATGGCCTCGCCGTCTTTGGACAGGACCAGGTCGATCTCGCAGGTGGTCGCGCCGGCCGCTTGCGCCTGCTCGAACGCGAGCAGCGTGTTCTCCGGAAAAAGCAGACTGTAGCCGCGGTGCGCGCACACGTGCGCGAACCCGTTGTCGGCCGCGCGAAACGAGATGTGCATTTCCGGACCTTTCATATGTTGAGCGGGCCGCTCGCCCGGCGGATGGATACTGATGCAATGGCGGGCCAGTTGGCCGAGGCCCCCGCTAAGACGGACGTACTTCGGCGTCTTCGATCCGCCGCCCGGTGGCGGCGTCGAAGACCAGCGCGTCGGGAGGCTGGAACGCGATGCTGACCCGGTCACCGATCGAGCGGGCGATCGTCGAGCCTTGCTCGAGCAATCGGACGTAGCCGATATCGGTTTCCACCACGTACAACACCTCGCGTCCCATCGGTTCGATCTGGCCGATCCGCCCCTGCAGGCCCGCGCCGTCGAAGTGCAGGTGCTCCGGCCGCAGACCTAGGATGACCTCGCCCGACGCGCCCCGCATCGCCAGCCGGACCCCGTTGACGACGAAGGCGCTATCGGAGGCCTGCCCGGATATCAGATTGATCGGGGGCGACCCGATGAAGCCGGCAATGAACAGGCTGGACGGCCGGTGATAGAGATTGTCGGGCGTGCCAACCTGTTCAATGCGTCCTTTACGCATGCAGATGATGCGATCGGCCATCGTGGTAGCCTCGATCTGATCGTGCGTGACGAGAATGGTGGTGACGCCCAGCTTCTCCTGCAGCGCCTTTATTTCCGTGCGCATCGACAGCCTCAGCGTTGCGTCGAGGTTGGAGAGCGGTTCGTCGAGCAGCAGCAGCTGCGGTTCCTTGACCAGAGCCCGCGCCAGCGCCACGCGCTGTTGTTGACCGCCGGAGAGTTCGCTCGGTCTGCGCTCGAGCAGTTCGCCGACGCGGACGAGTTCGGCGACGGTCTTGACCCGCTTGCTTGCTTCCTCGCGCGGCATCTTCTTGAAGCGCAGCGGAAACATGATGTTGTCGCGCACGGTCATGTGCGGGTAGAGGGCATAGGACTGGAACACGATGCCGACGTTGCGGTCGCGCGCCTCGACGTCGTTGACCACCTGACCGTCGAACAGAAGCTCGCCGCTGCTCGGCAGATAAATGCCGGCAAGCATCAGCAAGCTGGTCGTCTTCCCGCATCCCGACGGCCCGAGCAGGGCGACAAACTCGCCGTCGGCGATCGCGAGGTCCAATCCGGGGATCACGACCACGTCACCGAACTGTTTGACAATGTTGCGGAATTCGATGCTGGCCATCGCGATCGGTCTCAGCCCTTCACGCCGCTGATCGACATTTGCATGAGGAAGCGCTGGGCGGCGAGATAGAGCAGCAGGCTCGGCACGAGGTAGAAGACGCCGACGGCCGAAACAACGCCGTAGTCGACGCCCATGAGGTCGTCGCGCACGTAGAACATGTACAGACTCATCGTCCAGTTGGTGTTCCGCACCAGGAAAGTGAGAACGAAGATGTATTCCTCCCAACCGCGGATGAAGGTGAAAACCGAAATCGCCAGCATGCCGTTGGTCACCTGCGGCAGCACCACCCGCAGGAATGCCTGACGACGCGAGGCGCCGTCGGTGAGCGCGCTCATCTCAACGTCCCAGGGCACGGCGTCGAAGAAGCCCTTCATGATGAAGATCGCGAACGGCAGTTCGAAGGCGACCAGCACCAGAATGACGCCTAGCAGGGTGTCGAGCAGCCCGATGAAGTAGAGCATCAGGAACAGCGGCACGATCAGCGTCAGCACCGGAAAGGCGTGAAGGACGAGCAGCGACCGCAGCATCGCGGTGCGTCCGGGGAACTGGAAGCGCGACAGGTAGTAGCCGGCCAGCGAGGCGACCGCGACCACGATGGCGGTCTGCGACCCGGCGAGCAGAATCGAGTTGCCGAACGCGTTCCATATGTTCGGGAAATCGACGGCGCCTTTCACCTCGCCGACGCGTGAGCGCACGACCGATGCGAAATCCGGCGTCCACAGAAACATGAAGTTGCCGAGCCAGAGATCGGGACCGATTAGCCAGGCGAACAAACCGGTGGTGACCACGGCAACCGCCGCGACGGCGATCCACATCTGCCGCCGGTTCCGGGTCAGCGCGATCGCCAGCCACAAAGCGATCACCGCCGGCACCAGGATCAGCATCGAACGCCACAGCACGCCGGTCTCGGCGACGCCGAGCTTGGCGGAAAAGGCGACCGTGACGAGCCAGAAATACGGCAGGATAATCGGCACCGAGGCGGCGATGAGGAACGCATAGACCACGGTCGCGCGCGCTCGTCGGGCGTTGCGCGCTCGCGCCGCCAGCCGCGACCAGTCAACTGCGGCCGTCGGCGGTGCCGCGCCCATTCCGTTGGCGGTCGCCTCGACCGCCATCTCACTGGACCTCGATGCGCGGACGTTGCAGCAAGCGCTGCATGTCGAAGAAGCGCCAGCCGAGCAGCGCGAAAATCACGCCGATAACGATCAGGAACAATGCCAACGCGGCGCCGTAGCCGTACTGGCCGCTCTCGAAGGCGCGGCGGTAGACGTACAGCGCCAGCACCGTGGTGTCGTAGAAAGGACCGCCTTTGGTGAGCAGGAGGATGTATTCGAAGCTGACCAGCAGCGACAGCGTCTGATAGATGGTAACGAAGCTGATGGGCCAGCGCAGCGCCGGAAGCGTGACGAACCAGGTCTGCGCGAAGACACCGGCTCCGTCGACGCGCGCCGCGTGGAACAGATGTTCCGGAATTCCGCGGATCGCGGAGGTGAAGATGATCATTCCCATCGATGCGCCGATGAAACCGTTGGCGATGATGATGAGCGCCACCGGTGCCTGCGTCTTGAGGTCGACCGGTCCGGCGACACCAAAGCCGTTCATCAGAATCTGGTTGAGCAAGCCCATTTTCGAGGGATCGACGACCCACAGCCACAGCAGGATGTAGAGAACCGACGGGCTCATCCGCGGCAGCAGCCAGACGCCGCGGAAGAAGCTTCCGGACGCGCGGCTTATGGCGGTCGTCACGAGCGCGAGGATCAGTCCGAAGGTGACGTTGAAGATGGAAAGCGTGCCAAGAACGTAGATCGCGGTCATGCCGATGATCTGCGGCAGTCGCCGATCGCCGGCAAAGACCTTGTGATACTGGTCGAGGGTGAAGCCGGTGACCTTGAGAGAACGCCCCATGTCGGTGAACGACACGGCAACGTCGATCAGCACCGGTATGATGAAGAACAGGACGGTCAGGACGATCGCCGGCCCGAGAAAGACCAGGAAGTTCATCCGCTCCCGCGCCACGGCTCGTCTCGTTGCGCGACGTTCGAACACGGCCTGTTCGGCTGTCGTTGCCATGGATCCGGACCCGTGCGCAGCCGCGTGGGCTAACGAGGCGAGGACCGGCATTTGCGCCGGCCCCCTCGCTTCACGCTGCTTCGCTCACTTGACGACGACGTTTTCGAGCGTCGACGATGCCTCGTCGATTACGAAGTCCGCCGCCTCCTGCGCGCTCAGCCGACCCGACTCCACGCCCTGCATGCCTTTGTAGATGATGCCGTTGAGATCACCGAATTGCGGGTTGTTGGGCAGGAACTTGGTGAACTTCAACATATCGGTGGCCTTGGCCAGTGGCCAGGCGTTCTTGTAGCGGGGATCATCAAGCTGTTCCGGCTTGATGCCGAGATGGGTCGTCGTGATTGCGTGGTCGGTATTGAGATCGGCGTCGGACGCAAAACCGAGCAGACGCACCGCCAGATCCGGATGCTTGGTCTGGGCGGACACCGCGTAAATCACCGGATGGGTCAAACTTGACGGGCTGCCGCCCTTCTTGGCCGGCGGCGCCGCGATCCAGCCCCAGTGCTTGAAGAACGTTTCTTCGTCCCGAGGCAAGCCAAAGGTGGGAAAAGCGACGCTGCCCAGGTCCCAGATGCCGTACATCCAGAACGCGGCGTTGTGGTCTTTGTAGAACTGAGCGCGGATATCGTTCCATTCCATCGACGTGTTGTTGGCGGCAATGACGCCCTCCTTGACGCCACGCTCAAACCAGCCGTAGGCATCCACAAGTTTGTCACGTTCGAGCAGCAGATGGCCGGTTTTGGGATCGGTGAAGGTGTTGCCGTAGGTCTGGAACACCATCAGATAGTCGGGGCCTTTGTTCGGACGATGCAGAATGCCGTACTGAATGCCGGTCTTGTCCTTGATGTTCTTCGCGATGTCGAGCAGGTCGTCCATGGTGACATCGCCCTTCAGCACGGCGTCGGGCAGCCCTTCGATGAAGGCGTCGTCATAGCCGGCCTTGCGCATCAAATCCTTGTTGTAGAAGAACATGCGCGCCTCGGCATCCTGTGGGATGCCGTAGTGGCCGCCGTCGGCGCACTCGACCGAATTCCACAGCGACGGGAAAATGGTGCCGAATTTGTCCGGATACTTGGCGATATAGTCGTCGAGCTTGAGGGCGAACCCGTCCTGCTGGAAGGCGCAGATCCACTCGTGCGCGGCGATGAACATGTCGGGGCCCTGGCCGATCCCGAACACCTTCAGCAGTTGCAGGGCGTCGGCGTCGAATCCGCTGGCCGGGCTTTCGCGTACCGAGACCTCGACCTGATCGCTCGATCCTTCTTTTTTGAGCGCTGCATTCAACCGGTCCGCGGCCTTGACGACGTTGCCCGGGCGGAGTGGCCCGGAGGGATCGGCACGCGACCACAGCTCAAGTTTGATGTTCTCCGCGAATACCGGAGTCGACATCAATGCGAGCGCACCTAGCGCTCCAAGGACGAGTTTCTTCATATGAACCTCCCTGTTCGCTCTCGGATTGCGACCGCCGCCTGGACGACCGGTCGAGAGCCTTATCCGATCAATTTAACAGCGCCATGGACGCGTCTGCCGCCGTCCAAATCCGTTTTTTCATTGGTCGTTGTGACCGCGTGGATAGTAAGTCGCCTCTCAAAGCGGTCTTCCACAAAGCAACATCGGTTCCACTGGATGTCAATATGAATTGCTTGTTCCACAGCGCCAAGTTGGCGCTGAATCACGCGCAAACTGCCATTGATTGGAGCGCCCGGTGCAGCGCACGCAATTAGAGGATCGTGTTCGGGTCGCGACGACGGCGATCCGCGAGGCGGGCGCCATATCGCTTTCGTATTATGGCCGCAGAACCCGCCTTCTGGTCGAAAGCAAGGGCGTTCAGGATGTCGTAAGTGAGGCCGACCGCGCCTGTGAGGACCTGATTGTGAGCCGGCTCGCGCGCGCGTTTCCCGGGGACTCGTTGCTTTGTGAAGAAAGTGGGTTGCGGCAAGAAGGACCGCTGACATGGGCAATCGACCCGATCGACGGCACCGCCAACTTCGTGCGCGGAATCAACCATTGGTGCGTTTCCGTCGGGCTGGTGGAGGACGGCCGGGCGGTGTTCGGCCTGATTTTGGACCCGGTCGCCGACGAGTTGTTTTCCGCTGTGGCCGGACAGGGGGCCTTTCTGAACGGTCGGCCCATTCACGTCAGCGGCGAGACCGCACTCAGCCGGGCCCGCATCGGCATCGGCTTCAGCTACCGCCGACCGGTTGCTCCGCACGCTCGCGATATCGAAGCGCTTCTCGATTCCCGGTGCGAATACAGTCGTCTCGGGTCCGGAGCGCTCGGCCTGGCATACACCGCCAATGGACGCCTTGACGGGTATTGGGAGCGGCACATCAACGCCTGGGATGCGGTGGCAGGCGTAGCGATCGTGCACGAGGCCGGCGGACGAACGAATGACTTCCTGGCGGAGTCGACACTCGTCCACGGCAACGAAATCCTGGCTACCACTCCTGCTTTGTTCGAACGCATTCACGAACTTGTTCACCGCGACTAGCGCTGTTGCCGCGGCCGTGACCGTCCGCCGGCTGTGCTGCGGCCGACAAATCTTGGTAACAGGTATGAAATAACTACAAAATCAAGCAGTTGGATTACTGTGGTGGCGGAGGGAGGGAAACCCGGTTCCAACATTCTCCGAAAAATGGGGGATTTCTGTGGTTGCTAGTGGGGAAAGAACCTGGGCGCACCGGCTGCCTTGATCAGCCTCCGTTCTTCATCACCACACAGGCGCCGCCGACGGCATGCAACTTGTTGCAAAGCTTGTCCGCCGCGTCCCGCGCGTTCGCCGGCAGGCGGATTGCATAAAAGGGCGCTCGCCCGCGGCTTGCCACAACCGAGCGCAGGATCAACGGTGGACCATCGCCGATGACGTCGGGAAATTGCTGCTGCAGCCTCCGGTAGCTCGCCATGGCGCGCGCTTGCGAGAAGTTGCCGGCAACCTGCACGCCCCACGGCGCCCACGGCGCCGCCATCAGACTCGCCGGTACGATTGGCGGCCCCGCGCCCTCGGAGAGGCGCGCCGCGATTTCGGTGCAGTT
>CAZSWL010000335.1:0-7295 GCA_964610725.1 uncultured Bauldia sp. | reverse complement strand
GCGCCGTTCTCGCCGCGGGCGCGCAAGGGCGCCCCGGTCGCCTGGCCGCTGTCATGGCAGGCGCTGTCGCGGCTGAAGGACGCCCGGCCGGCGACGGTGGAGACCGCCGCGGCGCTGCTCAAGCGGCAGAAGACCAACCCCTGGGACGGCTATTTCGACGTCGACCAGGTGCTGCCGCTGGACAAGCTGACGGGCGGTTGAGGCTTGCGCCATGGCGGCCCATATGAGAACATAAGATGAACATGGCGTTTCGATAGGTTGTGGATGAACGCGGGTTTGCGGGGCGTTTGGCTCTGGAACGCGCTAGGGTCCGCGAAAGCCAACAGGAAAGGGTCAAAGCGATGGCGGGCAGCGTCAACAAGGTCATTCTGGTCGGCAATCTCGGCCGCGACCCGGAAGTGCGGCGGCTCAATTCCGGCGCGCCGGTGGTCAATCTCCGCGTGGCGACCTCGGAATCTTGGCGCGACAAGAATACCGGCGAGCGCCAGGAGCGCACCGAGTGGCACAACGTCGTCATCTACAACGAGAACCTCGGCAAGATCGCCGAGCAGTACCTCAAGAAGGGGTCCAAGGTTTACGTCGAGGGCCAGTTGCAGACGCGCAAGTGGCAGGACCAGAGCGGCCAGGACCGCTACACCACCGAGGTGGTGCTGTCGCGCTTCCGCGGCGAGCTCACCCTGCTCGACCGGGCCGGCGACAACGTCGGCGCGGGCGGCGACTCCGACTTCGGCCGCGCCACGCCGATGGACAACGGCCGCGGTGGCAACCCGCGTCCCGGCGGCGTCTCGCTCGCCGAGGAACTCGACGACGAGATCCCGTTCTGAGGCCGGTTCGTCGCCGGGCCGGCGCGTCCCGGCGACGGGCGGCCGCGGAGCGATCGCTTCCGCCGTTGACTCGCCCTTGTGGCGGCGCGCCGCCACCGGCCGCGGCGCCCTGATCCTGCGCCGATCTGATGGGGAACTACGGTCCTCATCGGCCTCAGCCGACACATTCCGATTATGGAATTATTGCTTTGTCATGCGGACGTTTCGGGGCATAGTGTGCCCTGTCGGGCGACCGGACGGGAAATCCGTTCTTTCTCGCGGCCAAAGCCGGTGCGGCGTCCGAGCCGACCGTGGCCTGCCGATCCAGGTGCGCACGACCAACAACGAAGTTGAACAACGAAGCCAGGAGGACCCCATGCGCAGCCAAGTCACCCGACCCGCCATCAATCGTCGCCAATTCGGCAAGCTCGCTGGCGCTGCCGGCCTGGCGCTTGGCGTGTCCCCGGCCTGGATGCGCGCGGCCCTGGCCGATACGGCCACGCCCGATTCGGCCGAGATCATCGCCGGCAAGGTATCCGGCCTGATCGTCCACAACGCCAAGCTCGGCGTGATGGAGACTCCTTTGACGTTGCTGCGCAAATACGAGCACACGCCAAAGGAAATCATGTTCAACCGTTTCCACTTCCCGCACGAGGGCGATGCCGCCTGGTACGCGACCACGAAGGTGCCTTCGGCCGACATGGTCAAGAACTGGACCATCCGCGTCGATGGTCTGGTGGAGCGCCCGCGCACGCTGACCATCGCCGACCTGCAGGCGCGCCCGCAGGAGACGCGCGTGTCCGTGTTGCAGTGCGCCGGCAACGGTCGCAGTTTTTACGCCGCCAAGGAGAAGGTCGGCGGCGGCCAGTGGAAGAACGGCGGCATGGCCTGCGTCGAGTGGGAAGGGGTACCGCTGAAGCCGCTGCTTGACGACCTCAAGATGGTCCCGAGCGCCGATGCGCATTGGCTGACCGCGGAAGGTTGGGACCAGCCGGCGACGCCGGAAGGCTCCGACTTCGCCAAGAGCTATCACATGGCCGACTCCGCCCTCGACAACGCCATCCTGGCGCTGAAGATGAACGGCGAGGCGATCCCGGCCACCAGCGGCGGTCCTGTGCGGCTGATCATTCCCGGCTACTACGGCAACATGAACGTGAAGATGCTGACGGTGCTTCTCTTCGACGCCGAACAGTCGAACAGCGCCTACCAGTCGGTCGGCTACCGCATGCCCAACATGCCGGTGGAGCCCGGCCAGTTCGAGGCCAACGACTACACCATCTACAACAGCGTCCCCACCTACGGTCACAAGATCAAGAGCGTGATCTTCTCGCCGCTGCCCGAGGACAAGCCGGTCGCCGGCGCCGTCACCATCACCGGCGTTGCCTTCAACGACGGCGAGGCGAAGATCACCTCGGTCGAGGTCTCCGCCGACGGCGGCAAGAGCTGGCAGGCCGCCGACGTCAAGGACGCTGAAAGCCCGTGGGCCTGGTACCACTGGTCGGCCAAGGGGACGCTTGCCTCCGGCGCCAACGTGCTGATGTGCCGGGCGACCGACGTGCTCGGCCGTACCCAGCCGATGGACGGGCTGACGCGCTGGAACCCGCGCGGCTACGAATGGAACGGCGTCGATCGGGTCGAGATCACGATCTGAACGACCGCCGCAGTCGACGGGGCGCCGGCCTCCCACGGCGTCCCAACCTTCCTTTTTGGCATGGGGTCAGCACCGTGCGACCGGTATCCGTAACCGTTTTTTGCGTCGTCGTCGGCGCCACGGCCGCGCTCGCCGCCGAACAGCAGTTCAATCTGCCGCAGGGACCGGGGCGCGAGCTCGTCTACGGCAACTGCCAGACCTGCCACGACCTCCAGTCGGTCCTCGATTCGGCCGGGATCAGGCGCGGTGCATGGAACGCGCTGCTCGACAACATGAAGGGGTACGGGCTGAGGATCAGCGCCGATCAACGTGCCAAGATCCTCGACTATCTCGGCACCTACCTCGGGCCGAACCCGCCAGCCGCGGCGGCGGCTACGGGGGCGGCCGCGACCGGCGCGGCCGACGGCGCCCAGGTCTTCGCCGACATCTGCGCCGCCTGCCACCAGGCCAAGGGCGAGGGCCAGCCGGGGGATTTCCCGCCGCTTGCCGGCAACCCCGATCTGTTCCTGGCGACCGATTTCCCGGCCACCGTCGTCCTCAACGGGCTGACGGGGGCGATCGATGTCGCCGGCGACTCGCTCGACCAGACCATGCCCGCCTTCGATTTCCTGTCCGACGACGAGATCGCCGCCGTGATCAAGTACGTGCGCGCGAGCTGGGGCAACGACAAGCTCAGGCCCGCCGGCTTCGCCGATCTGACGGCGGACGAGGTGGCGGCGCGCCGCGCCAAGGCGATGACGCCGGAGGAGGTCCACGCCTACCGCGCTTCGCTGGAGAAGAAATAGGGCAGGCCTCAGCCGTGGCCGGCGGCGATGGCGGTGACCCCGTCGGCGACGAACTGGATCGACAAGGCGGCGAGGATCACGCCGAGCAGGCGCGACAGAACCAGCCGGCCAGTGGCGCCGAGCAGCCGGTCGATCGGGGTGGCGAGCAGGAACACGGCGAAGTTGGCCGCCATCATCAGGACGATCACCGCGATCAGGCCCATCACCTCCGCGTAGCCCGGCGCGTGCGAGGCGATGAGGATCGTGGCCGAGATCGATCCCGGTCCCGAGATCAACGGGATCGCCAGCGGCACCACCGCGACATGGGCGGCCTCGTTGCCCTGGGCCGCGTTGACCGTGTTGGTTTTGCGGCGCTGGCGCAGCTCGAACACCATCTCGAAGGCGATCCAGAACAACAGCAGCCCGCCGGCGATGCGGAAGGCGGCGAGCGAGATGTCGAGAAAGGCGAGCAGCCCCTGACCGAACAGGGCAAAGGCGACAAGGATCGCCGCCGCCGTCGTCGTCGCCCTGAGACCGATGGCGCGGCGCTCGAGCGCGCTCATGCCGGCGGTGAGCGCGATGAACATCGGCACCAGGCCGATGGGGTCGACCGTGACGAACAGCGTCACGATGGCGTTGAGCAGGAAATTGACCATGATCCGCCCGGCCCGCAACGGAGCGGGCATGGTGCCAGTGCCCGGCGCGGGCGGCTAGGGGTGGAGCGGGCAAGGCCGGCGCGGACGCCGCCAGCTACCGCGAGCGGCGTTCAGGTCGGCTCGCGCTCGCGGGTAAGCTCCTGGCAGCGGCTTGCCGCCTCCCGTTGCGCGCTGGCAATCAGGAAGGCGACGAAGCTTTCCTCGGCCGTCTTGGCCAACCCCTGCAACCGGCCGAGATCGAGGGCGATCTCTTCCAGCGCCTTCTGCTTGTCGGTATCGTCGACTATGGAACGCATGAACTGACGCAACTCACCCGAGTAAGGCCTCCCCGGGAGCCTCTACTATAGCCCTGATCGAGCTGAAGAAAAGAGGCTTTGCGGGCTATCGGCGGCCGCCGCCGGCGGCTTGCGACCGGGCAGGACGGCACCAGCGCGATCGGGCGGGAGCCGGCGGGCGCCACGGCGCCGCGAGGCCCGCAACGCCTTCCGCAACCTATTGAAATAAATAGATGATTCGCCGCCGAAAAA
Source organism: uncultured Bauldia sp. (assembly GCA_964610725.1). Taxonomy (GTDB): domain Bacteria; phylum Pseudomonadota; class Alphaproteobacteria; order Rhizobiales; family Kaistiaceae; genus JBBDMC01. The sequence continues at coordinate 2,894 of CAZSWL010000335.1, read as the reverse complement.
CCGTCGCGCCGGCTTGTTTCCGCTACCCTGAAACCCTAGATTTCATTTAGTCTTTTCGCTGATTCTCAGGTGCCCATTGGCTGACCCGAGCGAGCCCCCCGCGCCCCACGCGCTTGGCGAGGGCAAGCCCTCCGAGTTCGACCTCGTCTCGATCACAGACGAGATGCGGCAGAGCTACCTGGATTACGCCATGAGCGTGATCGTCAGCCGTGCTCTGCCCGATACACGCGACGGGCTGAAGCCGGTCCACCGCCGTATCCTCCATGCGATGGGCGAGGCCGGCTACGACTGGAACAAGCCCTACCGCAAGTCGGCCCGCGTCGTCGGCGACGTCATCGGCAAATACCACCCGCACGGCGACCAGGCCGTCTACGACGCCCTGGTCAGGATGGCGCAGGAGTTTTCCATGCGCCTGCCACTGATCGACGGGCAGGGCAACTTCGGTTCGGTCGACGGCGATCCGCCGGCGGCCATGCGCTACACCGAGGTGCGTCTGGCCAAGCCCGCCCACTCCCTGCTCGAGGACATCGAGAAGGACACCGTCGACTTCCGCGACAACTACGACGGCTCCGAGAGGGAGCCGGTGGTGCTGCCGGCGCGCTTTCCCAACCTGCTCGTCAATGGTGCCGGCGGCATCGCCGTCGGCATGGCCACCAACATCCCGCCCCACAACCTCGGCGAGGTGATCGACGCCGCCATCGCCCTGATCGACAACCCGGCGATCACCATCGACGAGCTGACGGCGATCGTGCCCGGCCCCGATTTTCCGACCGGCGGCATCATCCTCGGCCGCGCCGGCATCCGCTCCGCCTACCACACCGGTCGCGGCTCGATCTTGATGAGGAGCCGCGTCGCCGTCGAGACGGTGAGGAAGGAGCGCGAGGCGCTGGTCGTCACCGAGATCCCCTATCAGGTCAACAAGGCGACCATGATCGAGAAGATCGCCGAGATGGTGCACGACAAACGCATCGACGGCATCGCCAACATCCGCGACGAATCCGACCGCCACGGCATGCGCGTCGTCATCGAGCTGAAGCGCGAGGCGATGGCCGACATCGTGCTCAACCAGCTCTACCGCTTCTCCGCGTTGCAGACCTCGTTCGGCGCCAACCTGGTGGCGCTCAACGGCGGCCGGCCGGAGACGCTGAACCTCAAGGACCTGCTTGGCGCCTTCGTCGCCTTCCGCGAGGAGGTGGTCGGCCGTCGCACCAAGCACCTGCTCGGCAAGGCACGCGACCGCGCCCACGTGCTGGTCGGCCTTGCCATCGCCGTCGCCCACATCGACGAGGTGATCCGCATCATCCGCCGCGCCAAGGATCCCAGCGCCGCCCGTGTGGAGCTGATGGATCGCAGCTGGCCGGCACGCGAGGTGGCGCCGTTGATCGCGCTGATCGCCGACCCGCGTCACCGCATCAGCGAGCGTGGCACCTATCGCCTGTCGGACGCGCAGGCGCGTGCCATCCTCGAACTGCGCCTGGCGCGGCTGACCGCCCTCGGCCGCGACGAGATCGCCGAGGAGCTGGAAAAGCTTGCCGCCGAGATCACCGATTACCTCGACATCCTGCGATCGCGCGAGCGGGTGCGCGCCATCATCAAGGACGAGCTGAAGGCGGTCGCCGGCGAGTTCGCCACCCCGCGCAAGACCGAGATCGTCGACGCCGAGGCCGAGATCGAGGACGAGGACCTGATTCAGCGCGAGGACATGGTGGTCACCGTCACCCATGCCGGCTGGATCAAGCGGGTGCCGCTCGACACCTACCGCGCCCAGCGCCGCGGCGGCAAAGGCCGCGCCGGCATGGCGACCAGGGAGGAGGACTTCGTCACCCGCTTGTTCGTCGCCTCCACCCACGCGCCGCTGTTGTTCTTTTCCTCGCGCGGTCTTGTCTACAAGGAGAAGGTGTGGCGCCTGCCGGTGGCGGCACCGAGCGCGCGCGGCAAGGCGCTGGTCAACCTGCTGCCGATGGAGAAGGATGAGCGTATCTCCACGACACTGCCGATCCGCGGCGAGTTCAGCGAAACGCAGTATATCCTGATGGCTACGCGCAACGGCCTGGTCAAGAAAACCAGCCTTACCGAGTACCGGAACATCCGTGCCAACGGCATCATCGCCATCAACCTGGATGCCGGCGACGACCTGATCGGCGTGCTGCTGACCGACGGAGGGCGCGAGGTCATCCTGTCGTCCAGTGGCGGCAAGGCGATTCGCTTTGGCGAAACGGATGCCCGGCCGATGGGGCGCAACACGCGTGGTGTCACCGGCATGCGCATGGGCAAGGGCGAGCATGTGATCGGCATGACCATCGCCGCCGAGCGCACATCGCTGCTGGCGGTGTCCGAGAACGGGTTCGGCAAGCGCACTCCGATCGCGGAATATCCGCGCCAGAAGCGCGGCGGCCAGGGCGTGTTCACGCTGAAGACGGGCGGGCGCAATGGCGAGATGGTCGGGGCGCTGCAGGTCATTGATGACGATCAGGTGATGATGATTACCAATACCGGCCGCCTTGTACGCATCCGCGTGGACGGTATCTCGGTGATCGGCCGCAACACGCAGGGCGTGAAGCTGATCAACTGCGGTGCCAACGAGCGGGTGACAGGACTGGTGCGCGTGATCGAGAAGCAGGATGAGGATGATATCGAAGGCATCGAGGATGCACAGCCCGGCGAGGAGGGTGGGCCGGAGGCATGATCGATCGCCAGCAGTTCCGCAAATCGTTCGACGCGATGCAGGTCCAGCTCGCCCGCCGGGGCGATCCGGTCGTAGCCTCCGACAGCCCATGGGGTACGGCGCGGGCGCTGGACGTGCGCCAGCGCGAGCTGAAGACCGAGCTTGAGGCCCTGCAGGCCGAGCGTAACCGCGTGTCGAAACTAATCGGTGAGAAAAAGGCGCGCAGCGA
>CAZSWL010000334.1:0-5473 GCA_964610725.1 uncultured Bauldia sp. | reverse complement strand
TGCCGGTCTCGATGCGGTCGGGCATCACCCAATGGCGCGCGGCACCCAGCCGCGCCACCCCCTCGATTTGGACGGTGGCGGTGCCGGCACCGGCAATGCGCGCGCCCATCTTGGCGAGGCACTGGGCAAGGTCGACGATCTCGGGTTCGCGCGCGGCGTTCTCGATGACGGTTTCACCCTTGGCGAGGGCCGCCGCCATCATGGTGACGTGGGTCGCGCCGACGCTGACCTTGGGAAAGACGACGCGAGCGCCGGTCAGCCCTTTCGCCGCGCGCGCCACGACGTAACCGGCCTCGATTTCGATGTCGGCACCGAGCGCTCTCAGCGCTTCAATCAGCAGATCGACCGGCCGTGTGCCGATCGAGCAGCCGCCGGGCAGCGATACCCGTGCCTCGCCCATGCGCGCGAGCAGCGGCCCGACAACCCAGAAACTCGCCCGCATCTTGGAGACCATCTCGTAGGGGGCGGTTGTGTCGACGATCGCGCCGGCGGTGAGCTGCAGGGTCTCGCCGTGCATGCCGTGCTGGCCGGCACGCTTGCCCAGCACCATGCAGTCGACGCCGTGGTTGCCGAGGATACGCTTGAGCATGGCTACGTCGGCGAGCCGCGGCACGTTGTCGAGGGTCAGCGTCTCCTCGCTCAGCAGGCTCGCTATCATGAGCGGCAACGCCGCGTTCTTGGCGCCGGAGATGGCGATGGTGCCGTTGAGCGGATTGCCACCGACGATGCGGATCCGGTCCATGAAGTCGCCCTTTCCGAGGTCAGGCCGAATGCACGCCACCTGCGGCGTCGGCTGCCGGTCTATCCGACGATTGGGGCCCGCACAAGGACGCCGGGGGGCAATTTCAGGGGCGTCCGCGCCTCACCTTTTCGCCCGGGGCAGGCAACGCGCTTTCGGTCCGTACCGCCTGCTTGCGCCGCTTGAGATTGGCACGCAGGGCCTCGGCCAGCCGCTTCTCGCGCGCGGCAAGCGCGGCAGCCTTTTTTGAATGCCTGCCTTGTTCCTTCATCGGCGCGTTCGCTCTACACGGGCGCGACGATACGACCCGCTGGCGGCAAATGAAATCCCCTGCGCTTCGGGCGCCTTTGTCGCTTGAAGGGGTCTCGCCGCTGTGGCAGTTAGGCCGCCGTGCCCGCAATCGCGCGCTGCCGTAGCTCAGTGGTAGAGCACCCCCTTGGTAAGGGGGAGGTCGACAGTTCAATCCTGTCCGGCAGCACCACGGCCCCTTGAGAAATCCAAAAGGGATAGATAGGCCAAGCGCTTACGAGCGCCCCGGTGTCATACGGGGCTCACACAATGCGCGGCCTTGGCTGGCTTTCAGAACGCGAACACGTACACCGGAAAGTCGTCCGAAACCACCTCGTGCTCGTGCCCCTGCTCGCTGCTGGTACCGTAGCCGATGAAGGTGCTCTCGATGGATCGGGCGTCGGCGAGTGAGGCGGCTTGCCATTGCTGCCAGCGAGAGACATCCTGTTTGTGGACATCCCTCATCGATTTCTTCAGCCTCATCGGATCGTTGGTGAGCCCGATCTTCCATGCGTTGAAGTTCTCGCCGACCAGCGCATAGAGTTCGGTCTCGATGGTCGATTTGTCCGTCATGCCGCATTTTCTCCCGTGTGGACGGTGTCCTTTCGTCGTCCGCGCTTGGCCGGTTCCATTATCTATCAAAGGCGACGAACACGCACGGCCATGCCCGGCACCGTGAATCGGGCACCGACATTTGCGTCACGGCCTCGGGCACCTGCCCGACGAGGGCGGCTCGAGGCGCCCCACGTGAGTTCGTCCACTTGTATAAAAGCCCCTTGACCCGCACGACGCTCTCACACATGACCGCCCGACACGATTCGAAAAATGCTTTATATTCAATGAGTTGGGGCGAGGTTTCGACAGATCCTGTCTGGCAGCAGCACGCTGCCCGAGAGCCTTGGCCGCGCCCCCGGCGCGAGATGGAAGGTCCGAGTGTGGCGCAGTGTCACGGCGCGCCGGGGTTTGATCTCGGTCTAGGTGGAGGCCGACCTTGTCGTGTACACAGGCCGCGGGTGCGTGGATTCGCTCCGGTGAGCGTCGACGGCAACGCCGCGCCACCGCCGAGGGGCCGGTGGACTCGGACCGCCGGCCTAGCTAGTTTGGGTGAATTCTAGGGGAACAGGCCGCTCAATGGATTACCAGTCGATTTTCGCCGAGGCGATCACGGCGCTTCATGCCGAGAGGCGCTATCGGGTGTTCGCCGACTTGCAGCGCATTGCCGGCCGTTTCCCCTACGCGGTTTGCCACACCGACAACGGCGAGCGCGAGATCGTGGTGTGGTGTTCCAACGATTATCTTGGCATGGGCCAGAACGAAGCCGTGCTTGCTGCCATGAACGAGGCTGCGCGCACGATGGGTGTCGGCGCGGGCGGCACGCGCAACATTTCCGGCACCAACCACCCGCTGGTCATGCTCGAGGCCGAACTGGCCGACCTCCACGGCAAGGAGGTGGCGCTGGTCTTCACTTCGGGGTTCATCTCCAACGAGGCCACGATCTCGACCATCGCCAAACTCCTGCCGGACTGCATCATATTCTCCGACGAGTTCAACCACGCTTCGATGATCGAGGGCATGCGCCGGTCCGGGGCGCAAAAGATCATCTTCCGCCACAACGATCTCGCCCACCTGGAGACATTGCTTCAATCGGCCTCGCCGAGCCGGGCCAAACTGATCGCCTTTGAGTCGGTCTATTCGATGGACGGGGATATCGCTCCGATCGCGGCGATTGCCGATCTTGCCGACAAATACGGCGCGATGACCTACCTCGACGAGGTTCACGCGGTGGGCATGTACGGGCCGCGCGGCGGCGGCATCGCCGAGCGCGAGGGCGTCATGGACCGCATCCATGTGATCGAGGGGACGCTGGCCAAGGCCTTTGGCGCGCTCGGCGGCTACGTTGCCTCGAGCCAGGCCATCGTCGATGCGGTCCGCTCCTACGCGCCGGGGTTCATCTTCACCACCGCCCTGCCTCCGGCGATTGCGGCGGCAGCGCTGACTGCGATCCGCCACCTCAAGGCGTCCTCGTCGGAGCGCGCCGACCAGCAAGCCAGCGTTGCCCGCACTAAGGCGGCTCTCGTCGCCGCCGGCCTGCCGCTGATGCCGGGTGAGACCCATATCGTGCCGCTGCTCGTCGGTGACGCCGATCTCTGCAAGCGGGCGAGCGATCTTCTCCTTGCTGAGCACGGCATTTACATCCAGCCGATCAACTACCCGACGGTGCCGCGCGGTCTGGAGCGCCTGCGCATCACGCCGACGCCCTTCCACGACGCAAGGCTGATTGACCACCTGGTTGCCGCCCTGTCCGATGTCTGGCGGCAGCTCGGTCTCCCGCACTCGGTCGACGCCGGGGAAGCGGAGCAGGCGACCACCGCCGCCGGCGGCTCGCGCCTGGTTTTCCCGCCGGCCGGCGGCTGATCGGACCGCCTTCGGGTTCGGCCGCGCGGCCGCCGTCGTCCCCCCTGATTCGTCCTAGCGCTTGGCCAACAGGTCGCGGATTTCGCCGAGCAGCACCTCCTCGCGCGTCGGCTCCGGCGGCGAAGCGGGAGCGGGCGGCGGCTGGCGCTTCAGCCGGTTCATTGCCTTGATCACGAAGAACAGCACCCACGCGACGATCAGGAAGTTGATCGCGAGGGTGATAAAATGGCCGTAAGCGAGGGTGGCGCCGGCCTCGCGCGCCTGGTCGAGGGTCGCCTGCGGCGCCCCGCGCATTTGAAGGTACATCTGCGAAAAATCGATGCCGCCTGTGATCAGCCCGATGATCGGCATGAGCAGGTCATTGACGATGGACTGAACCAGCCCGCCGAAAGCGGCGCCAATAATGACGCCGACGGCGAGGTCGACCATGTTGCCTTTGAGTGCAAACTCGCGAAATTCTTTGAGCATCGATCGGCTCCCCCGTGCGACCCATGAACCAGACCGAAAACACGGTCGAGTGCACGTTCATATCCCCCCGCCGGTGCACGGACAATCCGACGAACGGCCGATCCCCAATTCTGCGCGTGATTGTGTAACACTGCTGACGTATTCCATGCCGCCGACCGGGGACCACGCTTCGCGTTTGCCATGGTTGAGAGGTTCGTCAGCGACGCCAACTTGGCCGCCTGGTGGTCCGCCACCGCGCGCCTCGCCGCCGGTGTCTGTATCGGTCTGGCCGCATTCGCGGGCCTGGTATTGATCTTTGCACCGGCACTTGATCACGGCCGCTTCATCGGCCTGCCTTTCGGCTATTTTCTGATTGCGCTGGCGACGCCGACGGTGCTGGCGGTGGCGATCTTCTGGTTCGCCGATCGGCAGCGCGGCCTCGACCACCGCTACGACGTGATCGAAGACTGAAAGATGGCCCGGCCATGACGGCAAGCGATGCCAGTGGCACCTTCCGCGCGGTGGCGACGCTGTTCGCCGTCGCCTTCGCCGCCGGAGTGGGGGTCCTGTTCCTGCTGGGTCAGTTCGGCCTGACCGACTCCGCGCTTGGCACGATCTTCGTGACGGTTTCGCTGCTCACCGTTGTCGTCGCCGGGATCGGCAGCCGCACCATGCATACCGTGGCATTCTACCTCGCCGGACGGAACGTGCCCCCGGTCGCCAACGGCATGGCAACCGCCGCAGCCTTCATGTCGGCGGGTGTGTACCTCGGCCTCGCCGGCGCCTTCTTCACCGACGAGCCGGCAGCCACGACATTCACCCTCGGCCTGTCGTTCGGGTTCGTGGCGCTGGCGGTTCTGTTCGCCCCTTATTTCCGCAAGTCCGGTGCCTACGGTGTCGCCGATTTCCTGGCGATCCGGTTTGGCGGCAAGGCGGTGCGTCTGGTTGCCGTTGTCGTCGTCGCGCTCTGTCTGATCCCGGCGCTCGCCGCCGCGCTCGCCGCCGCCGCCCTCGTCGCCACCGCGCTGTTGGCGATTTCACCTGCCGAGGCCCTGACCATCGCCGTGGTCGTCGTCCTTTTTGCGACGGTTCTCGGCGGCATGCAGGCAGTCACGCTGGCCGGCGTCATCCAGTGGATCGTCATGGCGCTCGCGTTCGTGGTGCCGGTGGCGATCGTCTCCGCGCAGGCCTTCTCGCTGCCCGTCCCCGAGCTTGTCTTCGGTCAGGCGCGCGAGCAGGCGGCAGCGTTGGTTGCCGCCGTCGGCCATGACCTGGCCGCGCTGGCCGGCCACTTCCTGCTGCTTGCCCCGACCACCGGGTTGGGCCGCTTCGCCACGTTGGTGTCGCTGGCCGCGGGCGTGTCGGCGCTCCCCCATCTCCTGGTCCGTAGCGCCACCGTCAGCGACGTCGATTCGGCTCGTTGGTCCGCCGGCTGGTCGCTGCTCGCCGTGCTGGTGGTGGCCCTGACCGCTCCGGCCTACGCCGCACTGGCCAGGCTCGCCATTTTCAACGACGTCGTCGGGACGACGGCGGCGACGCTGCCAAACTGGGTGTTCGCCTTCGCAAAGCTAGGTCTGGTGAGGG
>CAZSWL010000333.1:0-4155 GCA_964610725.1 uncultured Bauldia sp. | reverse complement strand
TGAAGACCGGCGGAGGCGATGGATCGGACTTCGGATCGGCGAGGCCGGACGCCCCCGGCGCGTCGGAACGCTGCCAGCCGAGATCGGGATCGGCGCCCGGCGCCAGCGTCTCGGTGACGATCTCGAACAGACCGCCGCGCGAGCCGGCGTTCGCCGGCGCGCTGGTGCCGATGCCGTAGATGGCAACGTGCACCTTGCCGTCGTTCTGCGTGACGATGGCCAGTCTGTCGGGCGTGAGCTGGACGAACTCCGCCATGACGATCGACGACAGATGAGCACCGGCGACCGAAATCGGGTTGTAGCGAGCGAGCGCCAGCCGGATGAACGGGAAATACGTCTTGCCCGGCAACACGACGATATCGGCGTACCACAGTTGGCGCTCGGCGTCGTAGCCGACCGCGTGCGGTGCGACGGCGAGTTCGCCCGGGGTGGCCGGGTCGACGTCCTTGCTCTCAAGCATCTCCGGAACCCGGAGACCGGCGACCGCAAAATTGCCCGGCGGAAGGTCGCTGCCCTCGTCGGCCGGAAACGCGTCCGCCCCCTCGAAGGTGATGGGCGCACGCCATTTGGCCAGGGGAAACGCCTGAGGTTGCGGCGCGACGGTCTGTACCTGGCCGCTCACCCACACCGGATCGGCACCCCATTGGGTCACATACGGCGGCAGCGCCTGGGCGTCGCCGTAGGGGGCCCAGTTGTGGAACACCGGCCCCGGCGGCAGCACCACGGCGAGCATCTCCGTGAACCCCGTCGCGAACCACGGGCGGTTGAGATAAACCCTGAGGCCGCCGCCGGAGCGCCATGATCGTGACTGGCCGTTGCCGGTCGCCCGTCCCCACCCGAAGGTGGGCACCACGTAGAGCAGCTTCGGCGTCGGCGGCGCCGCCGAACTTGGAACCCAGGTGCGCGCCTCGTCCGAAGTGACGATGAGCTGGCTGGGGTCGTTTTGAATGGCCGGCGGCATGTATTCGCGGAATCGCGTCGTGGCGGTGACCTTGTAGAAGACGCGGCGATAATGGGTGTCGCCGAAAACGTGCTGCGGTCGTTGCTCGGCGCTCGCATTGGGATCGGGCGGACCACCGACCTTGAAGGTGTTGTTGATGGCGGCAAGGCGCGCGATCTTGAGCTCGTAGGCGTGGGCGGCATGCTTGACGATGCCCGGGTCCGCCGGCGTGAGGTCCGGCTGCCCCACGGCGCCGGGAATCCTCTGCTTGTTTCCGGTATAGCCGGCCGGCAGAAGAACCAATTGCGCCGGATCGTCGTTCGGCTCGATCCAGCGGGCGCCGAGGTCGATCTTTGCCGTGCTCTTCGAGTGCAGTGGCGTGACGAAGCTCGGGACCGCGTGTACCGAGCCGAGATCCCGGTAAACCGTCAGCTGCGTCGGCGCCGGCGTGATCAGCGGTTTCTGCACGGCGTGAACGAGTTCGATCACCCGCCAGGGGGTGAACATCCAGTGCTGGCCGGCGGCAATGACGATGCCGAGCTTGTCGAGCTCGGCCTGCGGCAGCTTCTGATCGATGATCATCTTGGTGACCGCCATCGACAGAATCGCCGGTGTCGGCAGGAGCGAACTTACCCGCACGCGGGCGCGCTCGCCCTTAGGCATCGAAACGTGAAATTCGCGCTTGGCGGGGTCGAAGGCGGGCTCCGCCGGACCGGTCTCAGTGATGACGATGGTGAACGGCTTGGCGTTCGGCCAGTCCGGTCTTTTCGTATTGCTGTAGGCGAAACCGGTGTCGTAGAGGGGCACCGGGTAGAGCTTCTGGGGATCGATGATGCCCTGCATGCCATCGACCTTGAACACCACCCCGAGCGCCCACGGATCGGGAAGGTAGGGCAGGGTGAAGGTCTCCTCGGCGGCGGCGTAGGTGAGCGTCGACCCGTCCGCGCTCTTCCACGTCTCCTCGTCGAGCGGGTAGTCGCGCTGCTTGAGCATGCCGTAGAGGTGCGGGTTGACCTTGCCGTCCGGCGCGTCCATGACGCCGTGCGTCTCGGCGAAGCGATGGGTGACGCGCGGCGGCACGATGTGGCGCCGGGCACGGTCGCCAACCGGCACGGTGTTCTTGGCCGGGGTATCGTTGAAGGAGCGGATCGCCAGGCGACCCATCGATTCGCCTTCCGCCGGCTTCTCGAGCCCTGACGGCCCGCGCACTAGCGCCAGCGCCGGTGATTCGATCGGCTCGTAGCGCCGGTAGACGACCTGATCGCTGACCGCTTCGTCCGGCTGCGAATCGTCGGCGGTGAACGGCGCCGACTCGCCGGCAAGATCGGTGAGGCGCACGCGCACCGCATAGGACCGGCCGAAGCGGAGGCTCGGCAACGTCCCGTCGCTAACCGTGAAGTCGGCCTTGAGCGGCAGACCGTCGGGAACGACCGCCTCGCCGCTGCCGACGACGTTTTCAGGTTTGCTGGTGTCGGCATCGGGGGCGATATCGGCGAGCAGCGAGTTCCCCGGCTCCGGCGCCGCCAGGCTCCATCCCCGCCACGTGAACACGGCCTCGTGGACCTTGACGATGTCGGCGTTGGCACCATCGGTCGAGGTGGCGGCGGCGAGCCGCGCCATCCCCTCCTCGGCCCTGGTGGCAAGGCTCTTGCCGTTGTTCTGGAAGGTGTAGGTGGCGTCACGCAGGTTGAGCGAGAACCAGCGCTTGCGGGTGAAGTCGTGGATGTCGGCCCGATAGCCGCGCACGACATCCTCCGCGTAGAGCAGCGCGTCGTCGGAGGCCGGATCGCCCGAACCGTTGTTGACCTCCGCCGTCGACTGGGAGTTGAGCGTCTTGTTGCGGGCAAACAGGGTCGACACGTCCGTGTCGTGGACCCGGTTGGCGAGCATGATGCCGCCGGAGCGAAGCGATGGCGCGGTCACCGGCGGCGTCTGCGTCGACGCGTCGGTCTCATCGTCGTAGCTTTGCGCGCCCTGAGCCGCCTGCCAGCCGAGCAGGAAATTCTTCAGCTTCATGCCGGCGCCGTCGGCATCCATCTCGAACAGTTCGAAGTAGATGGGCCTGGGATAGAACTCGGGGCCGACTTTCCTCAGTCGCAGGAAGCGATCGACGATGGCGGTCTTCATCGGATCGCGTGGGGTCGCCACGAAGCTGCTGCCGTTCAGCGTCGTGCGCAGGCGCGGGCGAAGGTCAGCCTCGGTGGCGACGGTGGCGCTGTGATCGGGATGCCAGTCGACGAAGACCTGAATGGTGTAGTCGCCGTCGCTCGCCGGGCGGGCAAACTCGAGATCGACGACCAGGCCGGTCAGACGCAGGAGTTGGTAATATTGGGCGAGGGAGGCGACGATGCGGTGGAAATCGACCTTGTCGGCAAGCTCGGCGGAGGTCGGCAGCGCCACCCGATTGTAGGCGCGCCATGACACGTTCTCGTGGATGTCGGGTGGCTTGACGCCGACCTTTTTGGTGTAGGAGCCCGAGACCTCCTTATTGAGCGGCCGATGGAAGAGCGTCAAGAGGTTCAGCGCGGTGAACAAATCGCTGCGGTTGATCGTTGGCGGTGCCGCGATCGTTGGAATGCCAGGCGGTGGGCGTATGCTGTCAAACGGATTGCCGCCGAGGCTGAGGAGGCTGTTGATCAGGTCGCGATATTCGCGTGATGGCACGGCCAGGAATTCGACCTGGTCGGCCCGCGGCATCTCGCCACCGATGGCCGCGAATTGGCCGTAGATCGCGCGCACGTTGTTGACGATGGTGGCGACCGGGTAGCTCAGGACGACCTTGCCGCTGAAGTCGCTGCCGGCGAAGTCGTACGGCTGCACCAGGGTCGACGGAGGCAAAAGCGCCTGCCAGTAGTCGAGGTGCGGGTCCGGCGACACGCGCGCTGCCGGTACTGGCGCCGAGTTGCCGACGCGTACGCTGAAACCGGCGGCGAGGATCCGCTGCGGCCAGGCGAGCCAGTCGGAGAAGTGGGAAAGGTTTGGCTCGCTGCCGCCGATGTCGGCGGTGGAGATCGACAGGCGCGGCGAGATGTAGACCGAGGCACGGAGCGTATTCGCTCCCTTCGTCCCGTTCGGCAGCAACGTCCAGGTGATGCGTTGCGAGATCGCCATGACCGCTCCTAGCCGAACTTGGCGCAGTATTGCTGCCAGGTGTGCGCGTCGGGAATGAAGTCGGCGAACTTCGGGTCGGCCGCAGAGCCGGCGAACTGTTTCTG
>CAZSWL010000332.1:0-3668 GCA_964610725.1 uncultured Bauldia sp. | reverse complement strand
CATGCTGATCGGCGAGCCTCAGCGGCTTGCCGCCGCCGCCGCCGCCGCCCGCGCCATCGCCCGTCCCGATGCGGTCGAGCGGCTTGCCGATCTCGTCGAGGAGGTCGCCACCACCGGCCACACGGCCCGGACAGGCGCGCAGGTGCCGGCATGAATCGCGCCACCAAGATGTCGCTCGACATCGGTCCGGTGCACTTCGTCGGCATCGGCGGCATCGGCATGAGTGGCATCGCCGAGGTGCTCGCCAACCTCGGCTATCAGGTGCAGGGCTCGGACGCGACCGACAACCCCAACGTCCAGCGGCTGAAAGCGCGCGGCATTCACGTGGCGATCGGCCACGACGCCGCCAACCTGGGGGCCGCCCAGGTAGTGGTGGTGTCCTCGGCGGTCAAGCGCGACAACGTCGAGGTCAAGGCGGCGCGCGAGCGCCTGCTGCCGGTCGTGCGGCGGGCCGAGATGCTGGCCGAGCTGATGCGCCTGAAGCAGGCGGTGGCGATCGCCGGCACCCACGGCAAGACCACCACCACCTCGATGGTCGCCGCGCTCCTCGACGCCGGCGGCTTCGACCCCACCGTCATCAACGGCGGCATCATCAACGCCTACGGTACCAACGCCCGCGTCGGGGCGAGCGACTGGATGGTGGTCGAGGCCGACGAATCGGACGGCACCTTCGTCAAGTTGCCCGCCGACGTGGCGCTGGTCACCAACATCGACCCCGAGCACCTCGACCATTACGGCACCTTCTCCAACGTGTGCGAGGCCTTCCGCCAGTTCGTCGAGAACGTCCCGTTCTACGGCTTTGCCGTGATGTGCATCGACCACCCCGAGGTGCAGGCGTTGATCGGTCGCATCGAAGACCGCCGCATCATCACCTATGGCGCAAGCCCGCAGGCGGACGTGCGCTTTACCGACCTGGCCGCCAGGAACGGCAGCTCGGTGTTCAGCGTGGTGCTGCGCGACCGCGCCACCGGCGAACGGCGGGCGATCGACGATCTCGCCATCTCCATGCCGGGCGAGCACAACGTGCAGAACGCCACCGGCGCCGTCGCCGTCGCCCACCATCTCGGCATCACCGACGCCGCCATCCGCTCCGGCCTCGCCGCCTTCGGCGGCGTCAAGCGCCGCTTCACCCGCACCGGCATGTGGAACGGCGTCGCCATCGTCGACGACTACGCCCACCATCCGGTCGAGATCGCCGCCGTGCTCAAGGCGGCGCGGGCGGTCGCCGGCAGCCATCACATCATCGCCGTCGTCCAGCCGCATCGCTACACGCGCCTGCGCGATCTCTTCGACAAGTTCTGCACCTGCTTCAACGACGCCGACACGGTGCTGGTGGCGCCGGTCTACGCCGCCGGCGAGGTGGCCATCGCCGGGATCGATCGCGACGCGCTGGTCGAAGGGCTGAGACTGCGCGGCCATCGCGACGCGCGGCCGATCACCGGGGTGGACGATCTGGCGTCGGTGATCGCCGCAATCACCAGGCCGGGCGACTATGTGGTCTGTCTCGGGGCGGGGTCGATCACCGCATGGGCCAACGCTCTCCCGGGCGAGCTGGCGAAGGTGGGCAGTGGCGACCACGGCTGAGGGCGTGTCATCGCGCTTCGGCGACTTGGCCGGGGTGCGCGGGCGGCTGACGCCCGACGCGGCGCTCGCCCCGTTCACGTGGTTGCGGGTGGGCGGGCCGGCCGAGCTTCTCTTCCAGCCCGCCGATGGCGACGATCTCGTGCTCTTTCTTCAGAAACTGAATCCGGAAATTCGGGTAACCGTCGTGGGCGTCGGCTCGAATCTTCTCGTTCGTGACGGCGGCATCGCCGGCGTGACGATCCGCCTCACCGCCAGGGGATTCGGTCGGGTTGCACGCGAAGGGGACGATCGGCTGCGCGCCGGGGCCGCCTTGCCGGTCAAGCAACTCGCCGCGTTCGCACTCGGCGAGAGCCTTGCCGGCCTGTCTTTCTTTCACGGCATCCCGGGAACCGTCGGCGGCGCGCTGCGCATGAATGCCGGAGCCAGCGGCGGGGAGACCCGCCACGTCCTCGTCGCCGCGCACGCCGTCGACCGCGGTGGCCAAGCGCGGGTCATTGCCAACGCCGACATGGGCTTCACCTACCGCCACTCGACGGCGGCGGACGACCTGATCTTCACCGAAGGGGTGTTTCAGGGGCGGCCGGCCGCGAGCGAGACGATCCGCGCCGAGATGGATTCGGTCGCGGCCCACCGCGAGGCGGCCCAGCCGATCCGCGAGAAGACCGGCGGCTCGACCTTTGTCAATCCGCCCGGCGGCAAGGCGTGGCAGCTGATCGAGGCGGCCGGCTGCCGCGGCCTGCAGGTGGGCGGCGCCATGGTGTCGCAGATGCACTGCAACTTCCTCATCAACACCGGCACGGCCACCGCCGCCGACCTCGAGCGTCTCGGCGAAACGGTGCGGGCCCGCGTCCACGAGACGAGCGGCGTGCGTCTGGAATGGGAGATCAAGCGGGTCGGCGCCTTTCGCCCGGGCGAGGCGGTCGAGCCGTTTCTCGGGCGGGTGGCCTGACACAGAGGCGCGGCGCCGGCGACGGCGTCACCGGCGCCCAGGGTTAACGCTTCTTAACCATATTGCGCAGAATAGTCGCTTCGCCCGGGCAGCGGGGCATGGAGAGGGATCATGGCGAGGCATGTCGCCGTTCTGATGGGCGGTTGGTCGAGCGAGCGGCCGGTGTCGCTGTCGTCGGGCCAGGCGTGCGCCGATGCTCTCGAAGCGGAAGGCTTCCGCGTCACCCGTGTCGATGTCGGGCGCGACGTCGCCGATGTGCTCGCCCGCCTCGGGCCTGACGTCGCCTTCAACGCCCTGCACGGTCCCTTCGGCGAGGACGGTTGCATCCAGGGCGTGCTTGAGGTGCTGGCGATCCCCTACACCCACTCCGGCGTGCTCGCTTCGGCGCTCGCCATGAACAAGCCGAAGGCCAAGGACGTCATGAAGGCGGCGGGGGTCCCGGTCGCCGAGTCGGTGCTGGTCGACCGCTTCGTCGCGGCCAAGGAGCACGTGCTGGCGCCGCCCTACGTGATCAAACCGCCCAACGAGGGGTCGAGCTTCGGCGTGCTGATCGTCAAGGAGGGCGCCACCCACCCGCCGCAGGAACTGTATTCGGATGAGTGGCACTTCGGTGACACGGTCATGGTCGAGCGTTACGTCGGCGGCCGCGAGCTCACCTGCGCGGTGCGCGGCGACGTCGCCCTCGACGTCATCGACATCATCACCGGCGAGCGCTTCTACGACTACGACGCCAAGTACCGGCCGGGCGGCTCCCGGCACGTGCTGCCGGCGCAAATTTCACCGAATCTTTACCAAAACCTACGGATGATTGCGCTGCGGGCCCATCAGGCTTTGGGCTGCCGTGGGGTCAGTCGTGCCGACTTCCGGTACGACGATCGGCGCGAGGGGACGGACGGTCTGGTCTGCCTCGAGGTCAACACGCAGCCGGGCATGACGGCGACTTCGCTGGTGCCGGAAATGGCCGCTTACGCGGGCATGGATTTCCGGACGTTGGTGCGCTGGATGGTAGGGGACGCGTCGTGCAATCGTTAGGGGCAAATGAGCTGGAAATGACGGCGGCGCCGCGCGCCAACGCCGGTCTCCTGCACGGCGTCGTTTTGCCGCGTTTCATGCGCCGGCCGGTGCGCGTGCTGTC
>CAZSWL010000331.1:0-4008 GCA_964610725.1 uncultured Bauldia sp. | reverse complement strand
ACCGACCAGCGGATCGGAAACCCCTTGATCGTGATCCGGGACGCGTCGATCGGAGCGCCCCTGTGCTGTGTTCATGGCCTGAACGGCACAGCCGTCTTTCCGCGGCGTCTGGCGGACGCACATAACCGCGACCGCGCCGTCTATGGTTTCCGCGCGCTTGGTCTTTTCCAGGGCGAACGGCCCGGAACGACGGTCGAGCAGATAGCCGAGAGCTATGTTGCGGCGTTGAAGCGGGTGCGGCCCGAGGGACCGTTTGTCATCCTCGGACATTGTGGTGGCGGGCTGATCGCATACGAAATGGCACAACAACTCCGTGCCGCCAGCGACTCGGTCCCCGGCCTCGTGCTAATCGACCCACCGACTGACGAGGTCCTTGTTCCGTACCTTTTCAAGTCGGGCGAGCCGCTCGCCGCCGCGCAGCGAAAGTCGCAGAGAGAAGCGGCCCTGATCCAAGCGGATTTCGCCCGTGGCAGCTATATGCCCGCCGATTGGCGATCCCGCGCCACGACGGGAGCTTTGGCGGCCGCCGTGGGGAGTTACACGCCGAAGCCCTATCCCGACGCGACGCTTCTGCTCGTTACACCCACGCGGGCGAGCGTTGCGCTCAACGCGACGCGCGGATACCCGGCTCTTCTTCGCAATTGCGACGTCACCGAGATCCCCTCTGACCACCGCAACATGTTTGGAAAAGACCAGGTGCCGAAGATCACCGCTGCGATTCACAGGTTTGTTGATCGCGTCGCGCCCTTACCTCGACCCGAGCAAGCGAGTGAGGCCGGCTAGCGTCTCTGGTCAGGGACATGTTCATCGGTTGCTTTGGTTGAGGCAGGCGGGCCAGGACACGCGCGGTGAATCTCTATTCGCGGATCGCCTACCTGGCGCAGTGTCAGCCCTCGAAGTCTGCGATCGAGACCAACGCTGCAACGCTGAACTACGCGGAGCTTGACAGTCTTGCCAGACGCATTGCCGCGTTGCTGCGTTCCTGCGGCGCCGGCCGCGGCGACGTCATCGGCCTGCGATTGAAAGACACGCCGGCACACCTCGCCTCTTTTCTCGCCGTCATGCGCATCGGCGCGACGCTCCTGCCCCTCGATTTTCGTACAACTCGCTCCGAGTTCGACAGGGTGGTTGCTCAGTTCACGCCGAAGCTGATCCTGAACGACGATCAGCCGGCGCTCGATTGGTCGCCCGCCATCATCGACCTCAGCCGCAGCCATGGAATCGACCCTGATCGCGAGCCGGTGGACGACGCTCCCGGCGGCGTCTTCGCCTTCAATCTGACCTCGGGTACGACCGGCCAGCCGAAGGCGATCGTCACCACCCACGAGCAAACGTTTGCCCGCTGCACGGCGCGTGCTCTGGAGGGGCTTTTCCTGCGAAGCGATCGGTATTTGACGACGCTTCCCCTGGCCTACAATGCTGGTCGCGAGCACGCCCTTAATCCGCTGCTGCTTGGCGCCACGCTCTTCATGTTCCCTTCCCTGTTCGATCCGCGCGAGTTGATCGAGACGGTCAACGCCCGCAACGTTACCGCCTTCAATCTGTCGCCAAACATGAGCCGCGCCGTGCTCGCTCTGAAGAGCCCCGAAGGCCGTTTGCTGATGCCAGACGTGCGCACCATGGTCTCCACGACCGGCAAATTGGATCCCGGGGAACGAGCGGCGCTGCGCAAATACGTGGTCCCGGCAGTGATCGACTACTATGGCAGTACCGGAACGGGACCGATCGCCGTTATGACCGCGGAAACCGACGCAGCCGAACCGACGGCCGCAGGGCGTTGTGTCATCGGTATCGAGGCACAAATCGTCGATGCGGACGGCAATCAGCTGCCCACCGGAGAAATCGGCAGAATCCGGGTCCGCGGCCCCGCCGTTACGACCTCCGTGGCCGGAGCGTCCGACCAGTCCGACGAAGCATTCCGCGACGGCTGGTACTATCCCGGCGATATCGGTCGCATCGCGGCGAACGGCATTCTTCACCTGGCCGGGCGCTCGGCCGACCTCATCAAGCGCGGCGGCCTGATGGTGCACGCCCAAGAGATCGAACAGGTGTTGCGCCGGCACCCCGATGTTGTCGACGCCGCCGTGGTAGGAGCGCCTTCGCCCAGCCTCGGTCAGGAAGTCGTCGCCTTCATCGAAGTGCGACGACCGCTCGAACCTAAGGAGATCACCCGCTTCTGCCGGGGCCAATTGGCGGGTTACAAGATTCCCGCCCGCATCGAGACTGTTGATTCCCTGCCGCGCAATTCCGCCGGCAAGGTGGTGAAAACGAATCTGGTCAAATCGAGCTAGGACCCGTGGCTGCCGCCGGCACTTATCTCCGCGCCGAACGTTCCGTGGCGCGGAAAGCCCGGCGGCGGCAAGCGGCCGGCCTGAGCGCGGGTGCCAATCCACTCCTTGAGCTCGCTGAGCGGCCGATTGAAAGCACGACCAGAGGAATCGTACCAGGTGAGCCCCTCGGCCTTGGAGAAAACGCGCGCGTCGGCGATGCCGCCATCCTTGTAGCGCTGAAGGCGCACCCCCTTGCCGCGGACCATCTCCGGCATCTGGCCCAGCGGGAAGATCAGCAACTTGCGGTTTTGACCGAGCACGGCAACCGTGTCGCCAGCGGCGGGTACGCACACCCGCATTTCCTCCGGCGCCGAAACCGTCAGCACCTGCCTACCCTTGCGGGTGGTGGCGAGCACCTCGGCCTCCGGCACCACGAAGCCACGCCCATCGGTTGAGGCGACGAGCAGCTTGCGGGCGGCATCATGCACAAAGACGGCAACCACGTCGTCGGCGGCATCCATGTCGACCATTAGCTTGATTGGCTCGCCGTGGCCGCGTCCGCCCGGCAGCTTGCCAGCGGTGAGGGTATAGAAGCGACCGCCCGTCGCCGCCACTACGATTTTGTCGGTAGTCTCGCAGCGAAGCGCCGCCTTAAGCCGGTCGTCGCCCTTGAAGGCGAGCCCGCGGACATCGATGTCGTGGCCCTTGAGTGCCCTGATCCAGCCCTTGTCGGAGACAACGACAGTGATCGGCTCGCGCTCGATCATGGCCGCTTGCATGTCCTCGACGCCGTGCTGCGGCGCCTCGCCGAAGCCAGTGCGGCGCTTGCCGAGCGCGGTCTTTGGCCCGAACGCCTGCCTGATCGCCGTGATCTCATCGGCCACCGCGGCCCATTGCTTGTCGGTCGATTTGACCAGTGCTTTCAGCGTCTTGTCTTCCTTGACCAGGGCATCCCGCTCGGCCCTGATCTCCATCTCCTCGAGCTTGCGCAACGAACGCAAGCGCATGTTGAGGATGGCGTCGGTCTGAACCTCGGTGAGCGAGAATGTCATCATCAGCACCGGCTTCGGCTCGTCCTCGCGGCGAATAATGCGGATCACCTTGTCGAGGTTGAGGTAGGCGACGAGATAGCCGTCGAGCACCTCGAGACGATGGCGGATCTGCTCAAGTCGATAGTTGGTGCGCCGAACCAGCACCTCGCGCCGGTGGGCCAGCCACTCGTTGATAACCTCGCCGAGCCCCATCACCCGCGGTACCAGCCCCCGCGACAGGACGTTCATATTGAGCGGGACGCGTGCTTCGAGGTCGGTCAGCCGAAACAGCGACTCCATCAGCAGGGTTGCGTCGACGGCACGGCTTTTCGGTTCGATGACGATTCGGATGTCCTCGGCCGACTCATCGCGCACATCGGCGACCAGCGGCAGCTTCTTCGCCTCCATCAGCTCCGCGATCTTCTCGATCAGTCGCGCCTTTTGGACCTGATACGGGATCTCGGTGACCACGATGACGTAAGTGCCGCGCCCTTGGTCCTCCTGGCGCCAGCGCGCCCGCACGCGGAAGGAACCGCGGCCGGTGCGGTACGCCTCGGCGATCGTGGTCCTGTCGTCAACGATGATTCCGCCGGTCGGCAGGTCCGGTCCGGGGACCATGTCCACCAGCTTGTCAATGCGGGCATTGGGATGCTTGATCAGGTGCAGCGCCGCGTCACACAGTTCGGCGGCATTGTGCGGCGGGATGT
>CAZSWL010000330.1:0-9475 GCA_964610725.1 uncultured Bauldia sp. | reverse complement strand
CCTCGCCATCCAGCGCGCCGTCAAGGCTGGGGTAGCGACGAACGGCGCGGGCATCGTTCTGAGGATCGGCGTCAACCTGGGCGACGTGATCATCGACGGCGACGACATCTACGGCGACGGCGTCAACGTCGCCGCCCGGCTCGAGCCGCTCGCCGAGGCGGGCGGCGTATGCGTGTCGGCGATCGTCAGCGAGAGCGTCGGCAGCCGCGTCGATGCCGTGTTCAAGGACGGCGGCGAAGTTCGCGTCAAGAACATCGAGCGGCCGATCCGGGTGTGGAGGTGGCACCCCGACTCCGACCCGGTCGTGGCACCGCCGCAGCCGGTAGCGTCCGGGCCGGGCCGTCCGGCCGCCGGGCAGCCCTCGATCGCGGTGCTGCCGTTCAACAACATGTCGGGTGATCCCGAGCAGGAATACTTCTCCGACGGCATCACCGAGGACATCATCACCGACCTGTCGAAAGTCGGCGGTTTGATGGTGATCGCCCGCAACTCGAGCTTCGTCTACAAGGGCAAGAGCTTTGATATCCGCGCCGTCGGCCGCGAGCTCGGCGTCAAGTCGGTGCTGGAAGGTTCGATCCGCCGCGCCAGCAACCGGGTCAGGATCACCGCCCAGTTGATCGACGCGGCGACCGGCGGCCACCTGTGGGCGGAACGCTACGACCGCGACCTGACCGACATCTTCGCCGTCCAGGACGAGGTCACCCAGCGCATCGTCGAGGCACTCAAGGTTACACTGACGCCGAGCGAGAAGGCGCGCATCACCGACAACCCCACCGACAGCATCGAAGCGCACGACCTGTTCCTGAAAGCGCGCGAGCTACTTCAGGCGCCGAACCTCAATCGCGAGAAATACCAGCAGGCAAAGGCTTTGTTGGAGCGCGCCATCGAACTAGACCCCAACTATGCTCTCGCCTACACGGGCCTCGCGATGGCCGCGGTGTTCGACTATCACAATCGCTGGACCGAAAATGCAGACGCCGCCCTGACCTTGGCCAGCAATCTCGCCATCAAGGCGGTGAAGCTCGATCCGAACGAGCCATTCGCGCACTACGTGGCGTCGATACCAGCGGTGCACCTTAAGGAATACGCACGCGCGCAGGCCGCCGTCGACTCTGCGCTGGCGCTCAACCCGAACTTTGCTCCGGCGCTAAACGGTCGCGGTGTCCAGGCGATCTACGCCGGTCAACCGCAATCGGCGATCCCCGACATCGAACGCGCCATGCGGCTCGATCCCGGCTTCAGCCAGCAGTATCTGCATTTCCTCGGCCTCGCCCATTTCATGCTCGGCCACTACGAGACCGCCGCGACCATGTTCAGGGAGCGCATCCTGCTCGTCCCCGAAACCGACATGACGCGCTCGGCGCTGGCCTCGACGCTCGGCCACCTCGGCGAGATCGAGGAGGCACGGCAAGTGTGGAGCGAACTCAAGCAGATCAATCCGAAATATTCTTATTTCGAGCACATCGGCCGCTTGCCGTTCGCCAACCCGGCCGACGCCGAAAGAATGACCGAGGGTCTCGCCAGGGCCGGCCTGCCCGATTGAGGTGCCGGCGCGCTAGCCGGAGCCGCCCCGGCCGGGCTCGATGTGACCGGGAATGATCCTGCCGTTGTCCATGTGGGCGGGCACGTAGGTGCCGCCGGGCGGAGTGATCCGGTAGGTGGTGAAGATCGCCAGCACGCCGAGCAGGAGAGCGGCGCCGATGATCGCCAGATAGGCGACGGTGCGCGCCTGCCAGTCTTCGACGTTGCTGAGGCTGCCGCGGGTGAACACCAGCCAGCCGGCGTAGGCGGCGAACGGCACCAGGAAAAACACCGCATCGAAGACGAGGAACCGCCCCATCAGCCGAACATCCGCTCGTACCACGCCCGTATGATCCCGGCGGTGGCGCCCCAGATGGTGCGCCCCTCGAACAGGATCTCGTAGAAATAGCGTTCCTTGCCGTTGAACACACGGGCAGCGCGGTGGTGGTTGGCGGGGCTCATCAGGACGGCGAGCGGCACCTCGAACAGTTCCGCCACCTCGTCGCGGTTGAGGTGGAAGTCAAGGCCGGGGTCGACCCGTGCGACCACCGGCACCACCCGGTAGCCGGTGCGCGTCAGATAGGGGTCGAGGTAGCCGACGACGGTGACCGCCCCGGGATCGAGGCCGATCTCCTCGCGCGCTTCGCGCAACGCCGCCGCCGCCGGCCCGGCGTCTGACGGGTCGATCTTGCCGCCGGGAAAGGCGATCTGGCCGGCGTGGGCGCTGAGGTGCCAGGTGCGCCGGGTGAGCAGCACGCCGGCGGCCGGCTGGCGGGCGACCACCGCGATCAGCACCGCGGCGTCGTGATAGGACGGCACGGCGGCGAGAAAATCCGGGTTGAGCACATGGTCGCCGCCGCCCCCCTTGAGCGAGGGTTCGTGGTTGAGCCGCTCTCTGGCGCGCGCCAGGAACGCCCCCGGCGCGAATCGCGTCGGATCGACCGTCGCCGCCTTCACCATGGCGACCCGCCCCCGGCCGCGGCGAGGATCACAAAGCGGTGAAAGAACGCGCCGTCGCGCCCGCCCGACGGCGCGGCGATGTGCCCCCCAAGAAGCTTAACGGTGGCCACGCTTTTGCCTCGCTTGCCGGCTGTCATGGTGCCAACGTCGTTTGCTCGGCCCATCGGCACCTGGCACAATTTCCTATTGCGGTGCCGAAGGCCGTGCAACAATCCTGTGACACGCGCGGCCGTTGTGAGCGACCGCGCCGTCACCAGAGGCCAGGGACACCTTCAGCCGATGAGCGCCATCAAGCAGCAAGCCGCCGTCGACGACGCCGACCGCATCGTCGCCGAGACCGACGCCGCCGTCGCCGACATCAAGGCCGCCCGCGGCGCCATCGGCAAGGTCATCTACGGCCAGGAGTCGGTGGTCGAGCGCACCCTCGTCACCATCCTTGCCGGCGACCACGGCCTGTTGATCGGTGTTCCCGGCCTTGCCAAGACCAAGCTGGTCGAGACGCTCGGCACCGTCTTCGGCCTGTCGGAGCGGCGCATCCAGTTCACCCCCGACCTGATGCCGTCCGACATCATCGGCTCGGAGGTCCTCGACCAGGCCGCCGACGGCACCCGCAGCTTCCGCTTCGTGCCCGGTCCGGTGTTCGCCCAGCTCGTCATGGCCGACGAGATCAACCGCGCCAGCCCGCGCACCCAGTCGGCGCTGCTGCAGGCCATGCAGGAGTATCACGTCACCGTCGCCGGCGTCGGCCACGACCTGCCGCGCCCTTTCCACGTGCTGGCCACCCAGAACCCGCTGGAGCAGGAGGGCACCTATCCCCTGCCCGAGGCCCAGCTCGACCGCTTTCTGCTGCAGATCGACGTGGTCTACCCCGACCTCGAAGCCGAGCGGCAGATGCTGTTCGAGACCACCGGCTCGCGCGAGGTGCGCGCCGAGCGGGTGCTCGACGCCGACCGCCTGCGCGCCATCCAGCGGCTGGTGCGTCGCATGCCGGTCGGCGAATCGGTGGTGGCCGGGCTGCTCGAGCTGGTCCGCTCGGCGCGCCCCGACGGCAACGCCGACGCCAAGATGGCCGCCGCCATCGCCTGGGGCCCGGGCCCGCGCGCCAGCCAGGCGCTGATGCTGGCCTGCCGCGCGCGCGCCCTCATCGACGGGCGCTACGCCCCCTCCCTCGACGACGTCCTCGCCCTCGCCGAGCCGGTTCTTCAGCACCGCATGGCGCTGGGCTTTGCCGCCCGTGCCGACGGTCTCACCGTCCGCGACGTGAT
Organism: uncultured Bauldia sp.; assembly: GCA_964610725.1. GTDB lineage: Bacteria > Pseudomonadota > Alphaproteobacteria > Rhizobiales > Kaistiaceae > JBBDMC01. The sequence continues at coordinate 5,729 of CAZSWL010000330.1, read as the reverse complement.
CGCCGACCTGAAGGCGCGCATCGGATAGGCGGCCGCATGGATCGCGCCACGGCCGCCAAGGGTGCTCTCGTCGAGGCCAAGGGCATCGCCGCCGGTCTGCCCGATCTTCTGATCGAGGCGCGCCGCGTGTCGACGACGGTGCTCGCCGGCTGGCACGGCCGCCGCACCGCCGGCCGCGGCGAGACCTTCTGGCAGTTCCGGCCGTTCACTCCCGGCGAGGCCGCCGCCGCCATCGACTGGCGCCGCTCGGCCCGCGACGACCACCTCTACGTGCGCGAGAAGGAATGGGAGGCCGCCCACACGGTGTGGCTGTGGGCCGATCTTTCCGCCTCGATGGATTTCCGTTCGCGGCTGGCGCCGGTCGGCAAGCGCGACCGCGCGCTGGTGCTCATGCTCGCGCTCGCCGAGGCGCTCGCCGGCGCCGGCGAGCGCATCGGCCTGCCCGGCGTCACCAATCCCATCATGGCGCGCGACGCCGCCGAGTGACTGGCGACGTTCCTGCCCGAGGCGGCCAAACGGCCCGCCTTGCCCGACGTGCATCCGCTGAGGCGTTTCTCCGATCTGGTGCTCATCGGCGACTTTCTCGACCCGATCGACCGGCTCGAGGCGGTTCTCGATTCGATCGTGCGGGCGGGCGTGCGCGCCCACCTCGTCCAGGTGCTCGATCCGATCGAGGAGACGTTTTCCTATGCCGGGCGCACCGAATTTCTCGACCCCGAGACCGGTCTCCGTCACGTGGTCTCGCGCGCCGAGCAGTACCGCGACGAGTACCGCGCCCGGCTTGCCGCGCTGCGTGACCGGCTGGCCACGCTGTGCCGGCTGATCGACTGGACGTTCCTGATCCACCGCACCGACCGACCGCCGACCGAACCGCTGCTCGCCCTCTACGCCCGCCTCGCCGACCGGCACAACAGCCTCGGCTTCTATGCCGCCGGGCGCGCCGCATGAGCGCGCTGGCCTTCACCAACCTCGGCATGCTGGCGGCGCTCGTCGCCTTGCCGGTCATCTGGTACTTCCTGCGGCTGATGCCGCCCAAGCCGCGGCTCGAGCGCTTCCCGCCGACCCGCCTGCTGGTCGAGATTCCGCGCAAGGAGGAGGAGCCGGCGCGCAGCCCGTGGTGGCTGACCGCGCTCAGGCTGGCGCTCGCCGCCGCCGTCATCCTCGCCCTCGCCGGCCCGGTGTTCAAGCCGACCGCCGAGGTCGCGCCCGGCAAGGGACCCCTGCTGATCGTCGTCGACAACGGCTGGGCGGCGGCGCCGCACTGGCAAGGCGTCCTCGCCACCGCCCGCCGCATCGTCGATCTCGCCGCCGCCGCCGATCGGCCGGTTGCCCTGCTCGCCACCGCCGAGCCGCCCAACCAGTCACTGGCGCCGACCGACGCCGATTCGATCCGCCATCGCCTCGACGCGCTTGCCCCGCGGCCGTGGCCGGCGCGCTATGCCGACCTCGCCCCCGCGTTGCGCCAGGCCGCCGAACAGACCGCCTTCGGCGGCTCCGCCTGGCTTTCCGACGGACTCGGCGGCGACGATGTCGACGCCTTCGCCGGCACACTTGCCGCGGCCGTCAACGGGCCGATCGTCGCCTACGCCGATACCGCCGGCGAGCTGGTCGCGCTCAAGCCGCCGGTCAACGGTCCCGACGCGCTCACCGTCCCGCTGCTGCGCCGGCCCTCACCGTCGCCGGCCGACGCCATCGTGCGCGCCAGCGACATCAAGGGACGCACCATCGACGAGACCCCTGTCCATCTCGCCGCCGGCACCAGGACCGGCGCGGCCAAGATCACCTTGCCGATCGAGCTGCGCAACCAGATCGTCCGCCTCGAGGTGGTCGGCGCCGACTCTGCCGGCGCCGTGCAGCTGCTCGACGACCGCTGGCGGCGGCGGCGCATCGGCCTGCTCTCCGGAGCCTCGGTCGAATCCGCCGAGCCGCTGCTGTCGCCGCTCTATTATATCGCGCGCGCCGTGCAGCCGTTTGCCGACGTCCGTCAGCCGCACGACGCCAATGTCGCCGTCGCCGTGCCCGAGCTGATCCAGGCGGGCGCCTCGGTGATCGCCATGGCCGACATCGGCAACCTCACCCCGAACGTGGAAGAACAGGTCGCCGGGTGGGTGCGCAACGGCGGCGTGCTCGTCCGCTTCGCCGGTCCGCGCCTCGCCGCCGCCACCGACGCGCTGGTGCCGGTCATGCTGCGCCACGGCGACCGCGTGCTCGGCGGCAGCATGTCGTGGGAGACGCCGCAGCCGCTGGCGAGCTTCTCGCCCGACAGCCCCTTCGCCGACCTCACCGTGCCGTCCGACGTTCTGGTCAAGCGGCAGGTGCTGGCCGAGCCAGACGGGACGCTGGCCGAGCGCACCTGGGCGGCGCTTGCCGACGGCACGCCGCTAGTCACCGCCGCCCCCTCCGGCAAGGGCTGGCTCATCCTGTTTCACGTCACCGCCGATACCAGCTGGTCGAATCTGCCGCTTTCCGGCACCTTCGTGGAGATGCTGCGGCGAATCATCGACTTTTCGTCGAGCGTCGCCCACGGCGGCGACAGCGCCGAGGCCAGCCGGCCGATCGCGCCCTACCGGCTGCTCGACGGTTACGGCCGCTTTGTCGCCGCCGGCCCCGAGGCCGAGCCGATCGTCGGCGACGTCGCCAAGATCGCGCCCGGTCCCGCCCATCCGCCCGGCCTTTACGGCAGCGAGGACGGCTTCCGCGCCCTCAACCTGATCGGCGACAAGGCCGACCTTGCCGCCTTCGCTCCCCCGCGCACCGCCGATGTCTCGGTCAGGGCCTATCCGACGGCGGCGCCGGTGGTGCTGGCGCCGTGGCTGATCGCCCTCGCCGTTATCCTGCTTGCCGTCGACGCGCTCGCGGTGCTGTGGCTGGGCGGCGCCCTCAGGTGGTGGCGACGGGCACCGGCCGTCGCGGCGCTGGCCCTCATCGTCGCCGGCGCGGTGCTGGCGCCGCGCAGCGCCCGCGCCGACGAGGCGAGCGACCAGTTCGCGCTCAACGCGGTCGACAAGACCCACCTCGCCTACGTCGTCACCGGCGACGATGCCGTCGACCAGGTGAGCCGCGCCGGCCTGTACGGCCTGTCGCGGGTGCTCACCCGGCGCACCGCGCTCGAGCCGGGAGATCCCATCGGCGTCGATCCCGCCAAGGACGAGCTCGTCTTCTTCCCACTCATCTATTGGGCGATCACCCCCGACAGCCCCATGCCGGCGCCGGCCACCATGGCCCGCATCGACGCCTACATGCGCAACGGCGGCTCGGTCCTGTTCGACACCCGCGACCAGCTCGAACGGTCGACCTCGTTCAACAGCCTTTCCGGCACGCCGGCGCTCGCCCGCCTGCGCGACATGCTGTCCGGCCTCGACGTGCCGCCGCTCGAGCCGGTGCCAGCCGACCACGTGCTGACCAAGGCTTTTTATCTGCTCAATGACTTTCCCGGCCGCTACGCCGGCGGTCCGCTGTGGGTCGAGGCCACCGAATCGCAGCAGCGCGCCGACCGCCCGGTGCAGGCCGGCGACGGTGTCTCGACCATCCTGATCACCGAGAACGATTTCGCCGGCGCCTGGGCGATGGACAAGCAGGGCAATTACCTGTTTCCCACCGTGCCCACCGATCCGCTCCAGCGCGAGATGGCCTTCCGCGCCGGCATCAACATCGTCATGTACACGCTGACCGGCAACTACAAGGCCGATCAGGTGCACGTGCCGGCCCTGCTCGAACGACTGGGGCAGTGACGTGACGTGGTCGCTCAACCTTTCGCCGTTGCTGCCGCCGGCGGTCGTCGCCGTCCTCGCCGTGGCGATCGCCGCGCTGGTGCTGCCCGGCCTCTACCGGCGCAACCGCGGCGCCTGGCTGCGCGCCGCCGCCGCGCTCGCCCTCATGCTGGCGCTGCTCAATCCGGTGCTGCTCAACGAGAACCGCGAGCCGCTGTCGACGGTGGTGGCCATGGTCGTCGACAACAGCGCCAGCCAGACCCTCGACGGCCGCGACAAGACGACGGCGGCGATGGCCGCCGCGCTCAAGCAGCGCTTCGCCGCCTTCCACAACATCGAGCTGCGTACCGTCAAGGTCGGCGACAACCAGGGCGGCGTGCCGACCGACGGCACCGAGCTGTTCGGGCCGCTCGCCACCGCGCTCGCCGACGTGCCGCCCGAGCGGGTGGGGGCGGTGGTCATGCTGACCGACGGCCAGGTGCAAGACATCCCCGACGAGCGCGGCGCCCTGCCCGGCACCGCGCCGCTGCATGTGCTTTTGTCCGGCCACGACGGCGAACGCGACCGGCGCATCGTCATCGACAGCGCGCCGCGCTTCGGCATCGTCAACGAGCGGCAGACGATCAAGTTCCGGGTGATGGACGACGGCGTCAAGGGCAGCGCCCCGGTGCGCGTCTCGGTCAACCGCGACGGCGACCCGCTGTCGGTGGAGACGGTCACCCCCGGTGTCGAATCGCAGCTCACCGTCGACATCACCCACGGCGGCCCCAACATCCTCGAGCTCGAAGCGGCCCCGCTCAACGGCGAGCTCACCGCCATCAACAACCGCGCCGTCGTCGCGATCGAGGGCATCCGCGAGAACCTGCGCGTGCTGTTGGTCTCCGGCGAGCCCCACGCCGGCGAGCGCACCTGGCGCAACCTGCTCAAATCCGACGCCTCCGTCGATCTCGTCCATTTCACCATCCTCAGGCCGCCGGAGAAGCAGGACGGCACCCCGATCAACCAGCTGTCGCTGATTGCCTTCCCGACCCGCGAGCTGTTCTCCGAGAAGATCGACCAGTTCGACCTGATCATCTTCGACCGCTACCAGCGCCGCGGCGTGCTGCCGGTGCTCTATTTCGACAACATCGCCCGCTACGTGCGCGACGGCGGCGCCCTGCTCGTCGCCGCCGGGCCCGACTACGCCCAGGCCGGCAGTCTCTACGACACGCCGCTGGCGCCGGTGCTGCCGGTGGCGCCGACCGGCAAGATCCTCACCGAGCCGTACTACCCGCGCGTCACCGCGCTCGGCGAGCGTCATCCCGTCACCCGCGGGCTCGACGGCTCCCACTTCGACCCGCCCCATTGGGGCCGTTTCTTTCGCCTGATCGACGTCGATCCGCCTCAGGGCAGCGTGGTGATGAAGGGGGCCGAGAACAAGCCGCTGCTCATCCTCGACCGCCAGGGCAAGGGCCGCGTGGCGCTGCTGTTGTCCGACGATGCCTGGCTGTGGGCACGCGGCTACGAGGGCGGCGGGCCGCACGTCGATCTGTTGCGCCGCCTGGCGCACTGGCTGATGAAGGAGCCCGATCTCGAGGAGGAGGCGCTGCGCGCCCGCGCTCGCGGCAACCGCCTCACCATCGAGCGGCAGACCATGGCCGACACCACCGGCCCGGCGACCGTGATCAAGCCGTCCGGCGCCACCGAGCAGGTGAGGCTGACGGCGGCCGAGCCCGGCCTGTTCCGGGCGACCATCACCGCCGACGAGATCGGCCTCTACCGCGTCGACCAGGACGACAAGCGCGCCTTTGCCCACGTCGGCCCGGCCAATCCGCGTGAGTTCATCGACGCGCGCTCGACCGCCGACAAGCTGAAGCCGCTGGTGGAAGCCACCCACGGCCGCATCGCCCGCATGGCCGATGCCGCCGGCAACCTCGACCTGCCGCGCATCGTGCCGATGCGCTCGGGCGTCACCATGGCCGGCGCCGACTGGATCGGCATCCGCATGACCGACGCCAGCGTGCTCAAGGGCATCACCCG
>CAZSWL010000329.1:0-4422 GCA_964610725.1 uncultured Bauldia sp. | reverse complement strand
CCCATGCCGAGTTGACGTGGATTCTGAACTGCGTCGCCCGCCTCGGCTGGCTCAACCGCATGACCCAGTTCAAGGAGAAGGCGGGCAAGGACCGCGAGAACGCCTCGATCGGGCTCTACGACTACCCGGTGCTGATGGCGGCCGACATCCTCGCCTATCTCGGCACCCACGTTCCGGTCGGCGACGACCAGAAGCAGCACCTCGAGCTCGCCCGCGACATCGCCGTCAAGTTCAACAACGACTTCTCCGAGTCGATCGCCGCCCACGGCTTCGGCGATCAGTTCTTTCCGGTCACCGAGCCGCTGATCACCGGCCCCGCCACCCGCGTCATGTCGCTCCGCGACGGCACCAAGAAGATGTCGAAATCCGATCCGTCCGACTACTCGCGCATCAATCTGACCGACGATGCCGATCAGATCGCGCTGAAGTTCCGCCGGGCGAAGACCGATCCCGAGCCGCTGCCCGGCGACGTCGACGGGCTGAAGCAGCGTCCCGAGGCGGACAACCTGGTCGGTCTCTACGCCGCGCTTTCCGACATGTCGCGTGAGGCGGTGTTGCGCGACTACGGCGGTGCCCAGTTTTCCGCCTTCAAGCCGGCCCTCGCCGAACTGGCGGTGGCCAAGCTCGCCCCCATCGCCGCCGACATGCGCCGCCTGCTCGCCGATCCCGGCCACATCGACGCGATCCTCGCCGACGGCGCCGAGCGCGCCGGCGCCATCGCCGACAAGACCATGGCCGGGGTCAAGGACGTGGTCGGCTTCGTGCGGGCCCGGTAGCTGACCCGTGTCCAGCCGGCTATCGCCAGCGGCACCTCCTGTGGCACCATGACGCCATGCCGGTGAAGCAGCGCAAGAGCGGCGAGGCGGGCCATCGCCGCAAGTTCCTCGTCATCATCGACGAGACGCCGGAATGCTCGCGCGCGCTTTACTACGCCGCGCGCCGCGCCGAGCACACCGGCGGCGCCGTGGTGCTCCTCTACGTTATCGGTCCCACCGATTTTCAGCACTGGCTCGGCGTCGAGAACATCATGCGCGCCGAGGCGATGGAGGCGGCCGAGAACACCCTCGGCCGCTTCGCCGACCTCATCCGCCAGTACAGTGGCATCGAGCCGGAAATGGTCATCCGCGAGGGCGGCTCGCGGGCCGAAGAGATCGTCAAGTTGATCGAGGAGGACGAGGACATCGCCGTCCTGGTGCTCGCCGCCGGTACCGACAAGGAGGGCCCCGGCCCGTTGGTCACCGCCCTTGCCGGCAAGGCCGCCGGCACCTTCCCGGTTCCGATCACCATCGTTCCCGGCCATCTCGACGACGCCGAGATCGCCGAGATCGCCTGAGCGCCACGCTGCCCGCCGCCTTGATGTGGCGGCGAGAGCGGCCTAAGTCTTGGATGACTGCGTGGCCTTGAACCACGTCTGCCAGAGGTGATGCCATGTTTATCCAGACCGAGGCCACCCCCAATCCGGCGAGTCTGAAGTTCCTGCCCGGCCGCATGGTCCTGGGCGCCGGCACCGCCGAGTACCGCGACGCCGACGAGGCGACCGCGTCGCCGCTTGCCGAGCGCTTGTTCGCCGTACCCGGCGTCGGCGGCGTCTTCCTCGGCGGCGACTTCGTCACCGTCACCAAGACCGACGGCGACTGGGCCCATCTCAAGCCGGCCGTCCTCGGCGCCATCATGGAGCATTTCATGTCCGGCCTGCCGGTGCTGAACGAGCAGCCGGGCGAGGGCGCCGCGGAGTTTTTCTCCGCCGAGGACGCCGAGACGGTGGCGACCATCAAGGAGCTGATCGAGACCCGCGTGCGTCCCGCCGTCGCCCGCGACGGCGGCGACATCACTTTCCAGGGCTTCCGCGATGGCGTCGTCTTCCTCAACATGCGCGGCGCCTGCGCCGGCTGCCCGTCGTCGACCGCCACGCTCAAGCACGGCATCGAGAACCTGCTGCGCCACTTCGTGCCGGAGGTGCGCGGCATCGAGGAAGTCGCCTGACGACGCTCAAGCCTCGGCGATCAGCGCGATCGAGACCTTCATGCCTTTGCGGTGGATGGGCAGTTGGGCTCCCTGCCGCGCCGGTGGGTCAACGGGAAACCATTTCCCCCACTCTTCGTTCATGCCGGCGAAATCGCTTTCCTCGCCCAGGATAAACGTGGCGCTCACCGATCTGTCGAGCGAACTGCCGGCCGCTTCGAGGATGACCTGAATGTTCCGCAGGCATTGGGCGGTCTGCTCCTGAATGGTGGTTCCCACGACGTTGCCGGTTCTTTCATCGAACGGGCCTTGACCTGAGACGAAGACCAACCCGCCCGATTTGACCGCCTGGCTGTACCCGGCCAGCGATTGCGGCGCCTTGTCCGTGCTGACGATGAACTTGGCCATCATGTCCTCCTTTCGCTTGATCGCGCCCCATTTCAGCACAAGTCGGGGCCATCTCGACTTCCATTTGACCGCCGGCTATGTCCGCAAACCATGAAGCTTCTCGCCATCGATACCGCCTTCGAAGCCTGTTCGGTCGCCGTCGCGGCCGATGACGCCGCAGCCGTCATTCGCTCCGAAGTCGTCGACCGCGCCCATGCCGAGCGCCTGATGCCGATGATCAGAGAGGCGATGGACGCCGCCGGCCTTGCCTTCGCCGATCTCGACCGCATCGCCGTCACCGTCGGTCCCGGCTCGTTCACCGGGCTGCGCATCGGTATCGCCGCCGCCCGTGGCCTGGCGCTGGTCACCGGCGCCGAGGCGGTCGGCATCGGCACCCTTGCCGTCCACGCCGAACAGGCGCGCGCCGAACTGGGTGCCTGCCCGATCCTGGCGGTGCTCGTCGCCGGTCGCGGCGATGTCTACGGGCAGAATTTCGCCGCCGACGGTCGCGAGGAGGGCCCTGCTGAAGCGGGCTCGCCCGCCGCATTCGCACGCCGCCTCGGCGCCAACACCTTGATCGCCGGCTCCGGGGCCGATGCGCTCGCCAGCGTCCTTGGCAAGGAGGCCGAAGCGCGCACCGTTCATCGCCGCTCCGTTCCCGACCCGGCGGCGCTTGTTCGCCTCGCCCGCGCGGCGCCGCCACCGATGGTGCCCCCGCGTCCGCTTTACTTGCGTCCACCCGATGCCCGGCCGCAGCACGCCGCCGTCGCCCGCCGATGACGCCGCGGCGACCGCGCGTCTTCGTCGACGAAATTGGCCGTGAGGAGGCTGACGCGCTTGCCGATGTCCACGGCGGCGCCTTCGCGCGCACCTGGAGCGCGGACGATTTCGCCGCCCTTCTGGCCGACGATGCAATCGCCGCCATTGCCGTGCGCCGCCGCTCGCTGTTCGGCGGCGTCCGCCTTTCCGGCTTCGTTCTGGTGCGCGCCGTCGCCGGCGAGGCCGAGATCCTCACCATCGCGGTGCGCCCCCGCGACCGCGGGCGCGGCTATGGTCGTCTGCTGATGGAGGAGGCGCTGCGCCGGCTATACCGCGACCGCGTCGCCGCCTGCTTCCTTGAGGTCGATCGCGACAATCGCGCCGCTGTCGGCCTTTACCGTTCGCTTGGCTTCGTGGTTGCCGGCGAGCGCAAGCGCTATTATGCCGACGCCCAATCGGGCGACGGCACCGCGCTTGTCATGCGCGTGCAACTTCGCTAAGCGCGGGAAACCCGTAGGCGATGGATCGGCCGTGAACGCGGAAAATCCGAACTCGAACCTCGAACAGGCGTGCGTTGCCAAAGGCATGCGCATGACCGACCAGCGTCGCACCATCGCCCGCGTGCTCGAGGCCGCCACCGATCACCCCGACGTCGAGGAGCTCTACCGGCGCGCGGCCGCCGTCGACCCGAAGATTTCCATCGCCACCGTCTACCGCACCGTCAAGCTGTTCGAGGATGCCGGCGTCATCACCCGCCATGATTTCGGCGAGGGCCGCAGCCGCTACGAAACCGTGCCCGACGAGCATCATGACCACCTGATCGACCTGAGGACCGGCGAGGTCATCGAGTTTCGCGACGAGGAGATCGAGCGCCTGCAGAAGGCGATGGCCGAGCGCCTCGGCTACCGGCTGGTCGACCACCGCCTCGAGCTTTATGGAGTGCCCCTCTCCGGCAAGGACCCCAAGCGCTGAGCATCGCGGTGCCCGGCGGTCGCGCCGGTCATCGTCGGGCCATCAGCCGGCGCTATTCTCACCGCCGCCAAAAACCGCTAAAGGAACGGGCCGGGGCCGTCGCGCCGCCGCTGAACCAACGGCCGCATGAACCGATCGGGCGAGGAACTGAAGAAAGTCTTCATCAAGACTTACGGCTGCCAGATGAACGTCTACGATTCCGAGCGCATGCAAGAGTCGCTGATCCCGGCCGGCTATACGCCGACCGAGGAGATGACGGACGCCGATCTGGTCATTCTCAATACCTGCCATATCCGCGAGAAAGCGGCCGAGAAGGTCTATTCCGAGCTCGGCCGTTTGCGC
>CAZSWL010000328.1:0-4260 GCA_964610725.1 uncultured Bauldia sp. | reverse complement strand
TCGACGCCGAGGCCGAGCGGATCGCCGACAGCCTCTGGGAAATCGGCCAGCGTCTCAAAGACGGCGACCCCGCCAGCATCATCGAGCGCCTGATCGCCGAGCGTTATCCGGTCTACGCCGAGGCTGATGTCCACGTACAATCGCGCGACATCGCTCACGATGCCGTCATCGACGATCTCCTCGTCGCACTCGCCGACTATCTGAGCCGCGAGGCGGTGGCAGAGGTCTGAACCAATGATGCAAGCGGGGGCGACCGCACCCGAACCGACAACCGTCACCGTCGATCTTGGGCGACGCTCGTATGACATCCTAATCGGGCGCGGGGTCATCGTCCGTGCCGGCTCCGAGATCGCCTTGCGCCTGCCGGATGCCCGTGCGGCGATCGTCACCGATGAAACGGTGGCGCGCCTTCATCTGGAGACGTTGACGGTGAGCCTCGCCGCCGCGGGGATCGAGCACGTCACCGTCACCATTCCGCCGGGTGAAGAGACCAAAAGCTTCGCTGGCCTTGGTCGCGTAATCGATGCCCTTCTCGCCGCCCGCATCGAACGCGGCGACGTTATCATCGCTTTCGGCGGTGGGGTCGTTGGTGACCTCGCCGGCTTTGCCGCGGCGATAATCCGGCGCGGTGTGCCAGTCATCCAGATCCCGACAACGCTTCTCGCCCAAGTCGACTCATCGGTCGGCGGCAAGACCGGCATCAACACTGCACGCGGCAAGAACCTTGTCGGCGCCTTCCACCAACCGTCATTGGTGCTTGCCGATTCCGGCATTCTCGACTCGCTGCCAGCGCGTGAGTTCAATGCCGGCTATGCCGAGGTGGCCAAGTACGGCCTTATCGGCGACGCAGATTTCTTCGCGTGGCTGGAGGGCAACTGGCGTGCGATCGCCGCTGGCTGGCCGGAACGCGAGCATGCCATCGCCGTTTCCTGCCGAGCCAAGGCCAAGGCGGTCGCCGCCGACGAGCGCGACCACGGGGTCCGTGCCCTGCTGAATTTCGGCCACACCTTCGGCCACGCCCTGGAAGCCGCTGCCGGCTACTCCGATCGTCTGCTGCACGGGGAGGCGGTTGCGATTGGCATGGTCCTCGCCCACGAGTTTTCGGTTCGCCACGACCTGTCACCACCGGCCGACACCGGCCGGGTCGTGGATCACCTCGCCGAAGTGGGCCTGCCCACCCGCATCAGCGATGTCCCCGGCGACAAGCCGAGCGCCGAGGCGTTGATGGAGCGCATCGCCCAGGACAAGAAGGTCGAGCACGGCCGCCTCAATCTTATCCTGACGCGCGGCATCGGCCAGGCCTTCGTCGCCCGCGACGTCGACGGCTCGGATGTGGAAGCCTTCCTGGCAGAGAAGCTGTCCCAATGACCACCCTGTTGTGGCTGACCGCGGCTGCCATCCCCGTTCTCGTTGTCGTCTCGGCGTTCTTCTCCGGCTCCGAAACTGCGCTGACTGCTGCCTCCAAAGCGCGCATGCTGCAACTGGAACGATCGGGCGATCGCCGCGCCGGCTTGGTCGGCCGCTTGATCCAGCAGCGCGAGCGCCTGATCGGCGCGCTGTTGCTGGGCAACAACCTGTTCAACATCCTGGCCTCGGCGCTCGCCACTTCCGTCTTCTTGGCACTGTTTGGCCAAGCCGGCGTCGCCTACGCCACACTGGTCATGACGCTGGTAGTGCTGGTTTTCGGCGAAGTGCTGCCTAAGACGCTGGCCATCGGCAATCCCGACCGCGTGTCGCGGACGATCGCCCCGGCCGTCACGTTCGTGGTCGCCGTATTGTCGCCGATTGTCACGGCCGTCCAGTTCTTCGTCCGGGGCATGCTGCGGCTGGCAGGCTGGGATGCCTCGCGCGCCGCGGCCATTCTTTCGGCTGCCGACGAGATCCGCGGCCAGGTCGACCTCCTCCATGCCGAGGGTATCGTCGTCAAGGCCGAGCGCGATCGCCTTGGTGGTCTTCTCGACCTCGGCGAGCTCGACGTGGCCGACGTCATGGTCCATCGCACCAACATGCGTTCGATCAATGCCGCGGAACCTTCTGAAAAGATCGTCGACGACCTGCTCGCCAGTCCCTACACCCGCGTACCACTGTGGGAAGGGGAGTCGGAAAACATCATCGGCATCGTCCATACCAAGGACGTGCTACGGTCGCTCAAGGTCGTGGACGGCGACCTCTCCAAGATCGATATCCGCGCAATCGCCACCGAGCCCTGGTTCGTGCCTGATACCACCAGCCTTAACGACCAGCTCAATGCCTTCTTGAAACGAAAGGCTCATATCGCTCTCGTCGTCGACGAATACGGCGAGGTGCAAGGCCTGGTCACACTGGAGGACATCCTCGAGGAGATCGTCGGCGACATTGCCGACGAGCATGACGTTGCCGTCGGAGGCGTGCGTCCGCAGCCGGACGGCTCGGTCAACGTCGACGGGGCCGTGCCGATCCGTGATCTCAACCGGGCGATGGACTGGCACCTGCCCGATGACGAGGCAACCACCATCGCCGGTCTGGTCATCCACGAGGCGGGGATCATTCCGGATCCGGGTCAGGCATTCACCTTTCACGGCTTTCGCTTGCAGGTACTGCGCAAGGCCCGCAACCGCATCACCGCGCTGCGAATTACCCCGCTATCCAGGGTCAACAAAGCCTGACCACGGCTGTTCGATCAGTGCGGCTGTTCTCCCGCCGCGGGTGCCTTGGCCTCGATGGCCAAGGCATGCACCCCTTCGGCGATCTCCCCAGCGAGCACCCCATAGATCATGCGATGGGCAGCAACGCGTCCGACGCCGTCAAACACCTGCGCGGTGATCTTCACGCGGAAATGGCTTCCCCCGCCCGGCCGGGCACCGGCGTGCCCCTTGTGCAAGTGGGACTCATCCACCACCTCTAGCGCATCCGGGTGAAAAGCCTCGGTTAACTTCTGCCTGATTCTATCGGCCACCGTCATCGCGTCGATCTTGCCTTTTTCGGCGGCGCGCCTTGTCGGCAGCACCGGTGGCGACCATAATCCAGCCGATGAACCTGAACTCCAAGTACTTCGACCGCATTCGCATAAGTTCCGCCGAGGAGCGACTAGGCGATGCCGAGGCATCGCCGTGCGAATGGCAGGGCTGCGGCCGCATCGGCGGTTATCGCGCCCCCAAAGGGCGCCTGCGCGAGGGTGAGTATCACAATTTCTGTCTTGAGCACGTGCGCGAATATAACAAGTCTTACAACTACTTTGCGGGCATGGCCGACGATGACGTCGTTGCCTACCAGCAGGCGGCGGCAACCGGCCATCGGCCGACGTGGAGCATGAGCGCGGACCGCCCGAGTGCATCGCCCTCGTTCAGCAGCCGCGACTGGTCGTCGACTTTCGCCGATCCCTTCGGCATCTTTGGTGGCGGCTTCCGGCGACGCGAAACCCCGGCCGAGCCCGCCCGGCGAACGCTCAAGCACCTTGAGCAGCGCTCCTTCGAGGTGCTCGATCTCGACGGCAGCGAGACGGGCGCCCAAATCAAGGCGCGCTACAAGTCGCTGGTCAAGCTTCTGCACCCGGATGCCAACGGCGGCGATCGCTCGTCGGAAGACCGGCTGCGACAGATTATTCAAGCCTATCACTACCTTCGCTCCGTCGGATTCTGCTAAGACGGGCGATATATTTGGACGCGCGCCTTGTCGCGCACGCCTCCTACACATGAACGGCTTCGCCGACGCGACGGAGGATCAATTGACCGTAGCCGCCCAGGAAGGTGCCTCCCTGCCCGACATGAAGATCTCGGTCCGGCAAGTCTTCGGCATCGACAGCGATCTCGAAGTGCCAGCGTATTCGGAGTCGGACGAGCACGTGCCCGATTTTGATCCGGACTATCGCTTTGACCGCGACACCACCCTTGCCATCCTCGCCGGCTTCGCTCGCAATCGTCGCGTGCTCGTTGCCGGCTATCATGGCACGGGCAAATCCACACACATCGAGCAGGTCGCCGCCCGACTCAATTGGCCGCTGGTGCGGGTCAACCTCGACAGTCACATCAGCCGCATCGACCTTGTCGGCAAGGATGCGATCGTCATTAAGGATGGCGTCCAGGTGACTGAATTCCGCGATGGCATTCTGCCCTGGGCACTAAAGCACAACATCGCGTTGTGCTTCGACGAGTACGATGCCGGCCGTCCCGACGTGATGTTCGTCATTCAACGCGTGCTCGAGGTGCAAGGCCGCCTCACCTTGCTGGACCAGAACGAAGTCATCCGTCCGCATCCGGCTTTTCGCCTGTTCGCCACCGCCAA
>CAZSWL010000327.1:0-4672 GCA_964610725.1 uncultured Bauldia sp. | reverse complement strand
TGCACCGCAGTCAGGGGCTTTTCGAGCACCACCATCGCGAAGATCGATGTGCCCGCGCTGATGTTGCCGGTGCGCCGGGCGACGGCGTTGGTGGCCACCATGCCCGTGCCGGCGTCGCCCTCGGGCGGGCACACCGGAATACCTGGTTGCAGCGTGCCGGTCGGGTCAAGCAGTGCGGCGCCCTCGGCGGTGAGCGTGCCGGCGTTCTGTCCGGCGACGAGCACCTTGGGCAAGAGTGCGACGACGTCGAGGCCTGGCCGGCGGGCGGCAACCATCTCACCGAACCGTACGAGCATCGGCGTGTCGTAGTCGTGCGTGACCGGATCGATCGGGAACATCCCCGACGCATCGCCCACGCCGATCACCTTGCGGCCGGTGAGGCGCCAGTGCACGAAGCCGGCCAGCGTCGTGATGAAATCGAGTTTGGCGACGTGCGGCTCCTCATCGAGGATCGCCTGATAGACGTGCGAGGCCGACCACCTGAGCGGAAAGTTGAAGTTGAGCGCCTTGGTCAGCTCGGCTGCCGCGCGCCCCGTATTGGTGTTGCGCCAGGTGCGGAACGGGACGAGCAAGGTGCCGTTGGCATCGAACGCCAGGTACCCGTGCATCATCGCCGAGAATCCGAGAGCGCCGAGGCGCGTCAGGGTCACGCCGTGGCGTCGCTTGATATCGGCCTGCAGGTTGGCGACGGCGGCCTGGAGGCCGGCCCAGACGGCATCTTCGGAATAGGTCCACAGGCGGTCGACGAACTGGTTCTCCCAGCCGTGGGTGCCTATGGCGAGGACCGCGTGGTCCGGCCCGATGAGGCATGCCTTGATGTTGGTGGACCCGAGTTCAACGCCCAGAGATGCGTGGCCCTCGGCGATCGCCGCGGCCGCGTCGGTGCCCTGCTGCGTCATCGGTCATCAACTCCCTTGCCTGATGTCCGCGCGCCCACGAAGCGCAAGCGGTGGCGCGGCGGGCGTCGGGCTCGTCGCTAGCCCTTGGGCTGGCCGTAATAGGCGCCGGCGCCATGCTTGCGAAAGAAATGCTTGTCGTGCAGCGCGCGCGCCAGCGGCTGCGCCTCGGGGTTGACGGCCAGGGTGTGCGTCGCCATGCGGGCGATGTATTCGACGATGACGGCGTTGTGCACCGCCTGGGCGGCATCGGCACCCCATGCAAACGGCGCATGACCGGCCACGAGCACGGCGGGAATGGCGGCGGGATCGAGATCGCGGAAGGTGCGCACGATCACTTCGCCGGTGGCTTTTTCGTACTCGCCGGCGATTTCCTCGGCGGAAAGGTTGGGTGTCACCGGCACCGGCCCGTGGAAATAATCGGCGTGGGTGGTGCCGAAACAGGGGATCGGCACCTGGGCCTGCGCCCAGGCGGTGCCGTATTCGGAATGGGTGTGGGCGACGCCGCCGATGGTCGGGAAGGCCTTGTAGAGCTCAATATGGGTCGGCAGGTCCGAGGACGGGCGCAGGTTGGTCTCGACCACCCGCCCGTCCAGGTCGGTGACGACGATCTCTTCCGCGGTCAGCTCATCGTAGGGCACGCCGCTGGGTTTGATCGCCACCAGGCCCTCTTCGCGCGAGATGCCGCTGACGTTGCCGAAGGTGAAGACGACGACGCCGCTGCGAACCAGCTCAAGGTTGGCGTCGAGGACTTCTTCGCGCAGGCGCTTGAGTAACATGAGCGTATCGCGGCGACACCAGAGTTTCAGACCATCGCCAGCGTCCCCGTGGTCATGGCAGGGCGCCGCCGTGTCGGCGATGAAAGGGCGATCTCCTGCCGTTGTCAATGATCGGCCGTCGCGCCAGCCGGGCCGAGCACCAGCGCGTCGCCGCGCCGCTGATGAGAGTCGCCGTCATTCCTGCCTGAGACCGCGCAGATGGTTGAACAGCACCGCCAGCAGGATGACACAGCCGATGAAAGTGCCCTGCCAGAACGCGCTGATGCCGAGAAGGCCGAGACTGTTGCGGATGACTTCCTCCAGCGCCGCTCCGATCAGCGCGCCGAACGCCGTGCCGGTGCCGCCGGCAAGGCTGGCGCCGCCGATCACCGCCGCCGCGATCACCTGCAACTCCATGCCGGTTCCGATGTTGGTGGTGATGGCGCCGAGCCAGCCGGTCTCGATGATGCCAGCAATTCCGGCCGACAGCGCAGAGATCATGTACACGGCAACCTTGATCGGCCGCACCGACACGCCGGTCAGGGTCGCCGCCGTCTCGTTGCCACCGATCGAGAAGACATGACGACCGAACCTCGTCGAGCGCAGGACGAAGCCGGTCAAAAAGGCCAGCACGAGCATGTAGATGACCGGATTGGCGACGCCGAATGTCGAGCCGCCGCCGAGCCTGAGCAGCACGCCGGAGCGGCATCGCGCCAGCCGCCAGTCCAAGCTGGCAACGGCGGTCCGCCTTGGCGTCAGCTTGTCGCAAGGGCCTCGCCGCTCTTCAGGGTTCCCCGTTGCGGTGGGCGAGCGAGGGCCATATCGTCCGACGCAGGGGCGCATGTCTCGCCAATATCAATACTCGGCCGCCGGCGGTGGCCGCGACAGAGGACCTGGCTTCGGCCGGGAACGACCATGATCGATTTCTCGGATCTGGAAGTGCGGTTCATCACCGGCAGCCAGCACCTCTACGGCCCCGCCGTCCTCGCCCAGGTGGAAGCGGATTCGAAAGAGATCGTGGCAGGGCTCAACCGCGAAGCGGGCCTGCCGGTCAAGGTGGTCTTCCAGCGGGTGGTCACCACGCCGGCGGAGATTGCCGCGGCGCTGCGGGAGGCGGACGGGGCGGCGAGCTGCATCGGCATCATAACCTGGATGCATACCTTCAGCCCGGCCAAGATGTGGATCGGCGGACTTCGCGGGCTCAACAAGCCGCTCTGTCACCTGCACACCCAGTTCAACCGCGACATCCCGTGGTCGTCGATCGACATGGATTTCATGAACCTCAATCAGTCGGCGCACGGCGGTCGCGAGTTCGGGTTCATCTGCTCGCGTCTGCGCCTCAATCGGAAGGTGGTGGTCGGCCACTGGCGCGACGCGGCGGTGCACGCCGGACTCACCGGCTGGATGCGCGCCGCCGCCGCCTGGCACGACATGGGGCACATGAAGATCGCGCGCTTCGGCGACAACATGCGGCAGGTGGCGGTCACCGAGGGCGACAAGGTGGAGGCGGAAATCCGCCTCGGCGTCGCGGTCAACGGATACGGTCTCGGCGACCTCGTCGCTTGCCAGCAGGAAGTCGGCGAGGCCGACGTCGACCGGCTGTGCGAGGAATACGCGGCGAGCTATACGCTGATGCCGGGTTTGGAAAAGGGCGGTGCGCGCCATGGCTCGCTGCGCGAGGCGGCGCGCATCGAACTGGCGCTGCGGGCGTTTCTCGCCGACGGCGACTTCCAGGGATTCACCGACACGTTCGAGAACCTCACCGGGCTCAAGCAGCTGCCGGGCATCGCCGCCCAGCGGCTGATGGCCGACGGCTACGGGTTCGGTGCGGAGGGCGACTGGAAACACGCCGCGCTGGTGCGGGCGATGAAGGTCATGGCGCACGGGCTTGCCGGCGGCGTTAGCTTCATGGAGGACTACACCTACCACCTCGATCCGGCGGGGCCGACCGTTCTCGGCGCCCACATGCTGGAAATCTGCCCGTCGATCGCGGCCGGCAAGCCGTCGTGCGAGGTCCACCCGCTGTCGATCGGCGGCAAGGAGGACCCGGTGCGGCTGGTGTTCGATGCGGCGACCGGCGCGGCGGTCAACGCCTCGATCGTCGACATGGGCAACCGTTTCCGCATGGTGGTCAACGCGGTGGACGTCATTACGCCGCCGCAGAAACTGCCGAAGCTGCCGGTGGCGCGGGCGCTGTGGATGCCGCGTCCCGACCTTGCGGTAGCCGCCGCCGCCTGGATCCACGCCGGCGGCGCGCACCACGCCGGCTTCTCGCCGGCGCTGACGCCCGCGCACCTTGAGGACTTCGCCGCCATGGCGGGCATCGAGTACCTGCTCATAGACGAGCACGCGAGGCTCGCCGCCTTCAAGAACGAGCTGCGCTGGAACGAAGCCGCCTACATGGTCAACGGCGTGCTGCGCTGATCGGTCGTCTCCGTCCGCAGCCGCGGTCAAAGAAAAAGGCGCCGGCGGTTGCCCGCCGGCGCCCGTCTTGCTCGGACAATGCCCGGTCTTACCGGTAGCCCTCCTCGATCAGCGGAACGAGGTCGTTGATCGTGTCGGGGGTGATGACGCCGGCCGCCGTGTTCACGCTCAGCCCCGGCGCCTTGTATTTCTTGGACAGCACGCACTGCAGGACCGGAATGAAGCCTTGCAGGTAGAGCTGCTGGTCAAGCGTGACCGTCACGTAGCCGTCCTTCAGCCCGTCGATGGTGCCCGGTGAGATGTCGATGCCGCCGACGATGATGTCTCCGGGCTGCTTGCCGGCCTTCTTGAGCACTTCGGCCAGTTCGGCGGTGATGCCGCCATGCTGGCTGCCGATCGCCTTGAGGTTGGGGTGGGAGGCGATGTAGGCGGTCAAGATCGGCACGGCGAGGGTGACGTCGCTGTTGACTTCCTGGCTGACTTCCAGGCGATCGACTTTGAGGCCCGCCTTCTCCAGGGTGTCGGCAAGCCCCTTCTCGGACTGGCCGCGCTCGGCCTGACTGAACACGCCGTAGACCATCGCCTCGTCGCCGG
>CAZSWL010000326.1:0-11012 GCA_964610725.1 uncultured Bauldia sp. | reverse complement strand
ACATCCGCCTGCGCGATGCCATCGAGACGATCTCCAGGCGGGTGTCGGCGTCCCACAGCACGAATGCCTCGGAGATCGTCTCGATGGCATCGCGCAGGCGGATGTCGGCGGTCTTCGACCGCTCGACCAGCCGCATCTGCTCGGTGACGGCCACGGCGATGCCGAGCCGGTGCGGCTCGGCCGTGTCGCGGTCGAGCATCTCGGCGCGCGCCCTCAGCCAGATCCAGCGGCCGTCGGCGTGGCGCATGCGAAACATGCGGTCGACGGCCGTCTCGCCCGAGGCGTAGAGGGTCTCGACCAGGGTCATCAGGTCGCCGTCGTCCGGGTGGATCAGGCGGCTCACCTCGCCGAAGCCGAGCAGGCCGTCGCGCGGATCGAGCCCGACGATGTCGAACATCGAGCGCGACCAGAAGATGCGGGCGCGCGCCAGGTCCCAGTCCCACAGGCCGCTGCGACCGCGCGCCAGCGCCGTCTCGAAGCGTGCCTGGGTCTCGCCGTAGATGCGATCAGCCTCGCTCGCGCGCGAGGCCTGTGCGAAGTAGCCGTACAGGATGACCAGCAGGATGGCGCTGGTGCCGACGAAAACGGTGACGTCGACGGACACCTTGCTGCGCCAGTCGCTGTAGACCGCCGTCAGCGGCTCCACCACCGCGACCGCGCCCAGCGGCTGCGGTAGCAGGTGGACGGTGGCGAGCGCCGGCTCGCCGTCGGCGAGGTTGATCTCGAGCACTCCGGCGCGCGCGCCGAAGGTGGTCAGCGGCTGTGCCTCGCCGATGATCTCGGTCAAACCGCGGTTGCGCCCCTCGGCGGCGTTGGGAGCGGTGGCGATGATGGTTCCGTCGGCAGCGGTGACGTAGATGCGGCGGCCACCGGCGGCGGCGCCTGGCGGCAGCGCGTCGGCCAGCGTGTTGAGCGCCTCGTTGGGCGACAGCGCCTGGCCGCTCTTGGCGGCAAAGGCGTCGCCGACCAGCGAGGCGATCATCGCCATCGACTGGCGCGCGTCGCCTGCGCGCTCGGCCCTGAGCTGGTCCAACTCGACGAAGCGCGTCAGCCCGACGATCACCAGGAAGATGACGATGAGGACGGGGATCAGCCGGCGCAGCAGCGGCTCGGCGGTGATCAGCTTCCGGTAGGCGGGACCGGCCAGAAGGCGGGCGTGCCCGGAAATCCCGCGAGATATCGGCGTTCCGATCGCGAACCAACGCAAACGCTTCGCGACAGACGGGCCGACCGCCTCTGCCCGCGCCATGCGAGGCCCCCTCGATTTCGCCGCATCACTTCAGGAGACGCCACGCCCCGAATCAGTTTCATTTGAATCGAGCCGAATCGGCTTGTCCAGACGGGGCGGAAAATATTTGCCGACTGTGATCAGGCGAGCGTGCGGGTCACAATGTCGCGGGTGTCGCTCGACAACGCCTCGACCGCGGCGACCCGCCGCAGCGCCTTCTCGGCCAGCCCGCGCCGGTGCGCTTCCAGCGCCCGCCACGAGCGGAAGCTGACCAGGAGCCGGGCCGCGGTTTGCGGGTTGCGACGGTCGAGGTCGACGACGAAGTCGGCGACGAAGTCGTAGCCGGCGCCGTCGGCACGGTTGAACTGGGTCTGGTTGCCGCCGGCGAAGGCGCCGACCAGCGCGCGGATGCGGTTGGGGTTGGCGATCGAGAACACCGCGTGGCCGAGAAGCTGGCGCACCCGCCCCAACGTCTGGGCGGCCGGCACGGTGGCCTCGAGCGTCAGCCACTTGTCGAGGACGAGCGCGTCCCTGCGGTAGCGGTGGTAGAAATCGGCGAGCGCGGCGTGGCGCTCGGCGAGCGCCGAGCCGGCGAGGATGGCAAGCGCTCCCAGCCGGTCGGTCATGTTGTCGGCGCCCTCGTAGCGCGCCACCAGCCGCTCGATCGCCGCATGAGCGCCGTTGGCGACCATCACGTCGAGCGTCGCATTGACCAGCGCGCGACGACCCGCCGACGCCGCGTCGGGAACGAACGGCCCGCTGGCGCCGATGCGCTCGACGAGATCGCCAAAGCGCTCGCCGACGCGGTCGGCCATACGCGCGCGCACCTGGTTGCGGCAGGCCGCGATCGCGTCCGGGTCGACGTCGTGACCGATTTCGCGGGCCACGTCGGCCTCGCTCGGCAGCTGGATCACCTGGGCGCGCAAGGCCGGCTCGAGGCGGTCGTCGTCGGCAACATCGGCCAGCGCGTCGATCAGCTTCTCGTCGAAGTCGACCCGCTCGCGCCGGCCGACCTCGGCCGTGCCCCGGGTCAGCGTCCGCATCGCCAGCGTCTGCGCCGCCTGCCAGCGGCTGAACGGATCGGCGTCGGTCCGCAGCAGGAACAGGAGGTCGGCCTCGGTGAGGTCGATCGACAGGCGCACCGGCGCCGAAAAACCGCGCAGCAGCGAGGGCACCGGCGGCGTCGAGACGCCGTGGAAGACGACCGTCTGGCTCGCCTCGGTGAGATGAATGACATCGCCGCTAACGGCGGCGCCGTCGACCCGCTCGAAGGCGAGGTCCTCGCCGTTCTGTCCCACCAGGCCGAAGCGGATCGGGATGTGCATCGGCTGCTTGGTCGGCTGACCGGGCGTCGCCGGGCAGGTTTGGCCGAGCGTCAGCGAATAGGTGCGTTTGCGCGCATCGAAGCCGCCCTTGGCCGTGACCTCGGGGGTGCCCGCCTGCTGGTACCACAGCTTGAACTGGGTGAGGTCGCCGCCGGTGGCGTCGGCGAAGGCGGCGAGGAAGTCCTCGATGGTCACCGCCTGGCCGTCGTGGCGCGTGAAATAAAGGTCCATGCCGGCGCGGAAGCCGTCCTCGCCCAGCACGGCCTTCAGCATGCGCACCACCTCGGCGCCCTTCTCGTAGACGGTCGGCGTATAGAAGTTGTTGATTTCGTGGTAGATTTCAGGGCGGACCGGGTGCGCGAGGGGGCCGGCATCCTCGGGAAACTGGCGCGCCTTGAGCGTGCGCACGTCGGCGATGCGCTTGACCGGGCGCGACCGCATGTCGGCCGAGAACTCCTGATCGCGGAAGACGGTCAGGCCCTCCTTCAGACAAAGCTGAAACCAGTCGCGGCAGGTGATGCGGTCGCCGGTCCAGTTGTGGAAGTACTCGTGCGCGATGACGCCCTCGATATGGGCGTAGTCGACGTCGGTGGCGGTGTCGGGGTCAGCGAGCACGTATTTGTCGTTGAATATGTTGAGGCTCTTGTTCTCCATCGCCCCCATGTTGAAGTCGGACACCGCCACGATGTTGAACACGTCGAGATCGTATTCGCGGCCGAAGGCGGTCTCGTCCCAGCGCATGGCCCGCTTGAGCGCGTCCATGGCGTAGCTGCAGCGCGCCTCCTTGCCATGCTCGCAATAGATGTTGAGCGCGACGGCGCGGCCCGACATGGTGGTGAAGCTGTCGGTGATCAGGCCAAGATCGCCGGCGACCATGGCAAACAGGTAGGACGGCTTGGGAAAGGGATCGTGCCAGACGGCGTAGTGGCGATCGCCGCCGGCGATCACGCCGGACTCGACGAGATTGCCGTTGGACAGCAGCACCGGCGCGCTCGCCTTCGGCGCCTCGAGGCGCGTGGTGTAGACGGCGAGCACGTCCGGGCGGTCGAGAAAATAGGTGATGCGCCGGAAACCTTCCGCCTCGCATTGGGTGCAATAGGTGCCGTTGGAGCGGTAGAGGCCCATCAGCTTGGTGTTGGCTTCGGGATCGAGCTCGGTGACGATGTCGACCACGAACGGGCGCTTGGGCACGCGGCGGATCAGCAGCCTGTCGGCCGTTGCGTGGTAGCGGTCGCCGGCCAGCCGCTCGCCGTCGAGCCCGACCGACGTCAACGCGAGCTCGTCGCCGACCAGCACCAGATCGCTTGCGCTTCCCCGCGGCCTGACCTGCAGCCGGGCACTGACGCGCGTCCGCTTCGCGTCGAGGTGAAAGTCGAGCGCGACCGTGTCGATGGCGAAATCCGGGGCGCGATAATCCTTGAGGCGAATCGCCGCCGTCTCACTTTTCATGGGCTGGGCCTGGGCGTGCTCGAATGGTCTTGGCTTGTCGGATCGCAGAGGTTCTAGTCATTTTGCGGGCGACACTGCAATCGGCGAATGAGCGCCCGACCGGCGCCCATTGCATTGCGGCATCGCCCATGACGATAAGATAGGCGCGCACCTGAGGGGGAGAAGCACGATGGTGGAAGGACGCAGCGACAAATCAGCAGGGCCCCGCATCCGTCTCGGCATGGTCGGCGGCGGTCAGGGGGCCTTCATCGGCGCCGTTCATCGGCTGGCGGCGCGCATGGACGACCACTACGAGCTGGTCGCCGGCGCCCTGTCGTCCGACCCGCAACGGGCGATCGCCTCGGCGCTCGACATCGGCATCGCCCGCGAGCGCGCCTACGCCACCTACGAGGACATGGCCAAGGCCGAGGCCAAGCGCGCCGACGGCATCGAGGCGGTGGCGATCGTCACTCCCAACGATATGCACGCTCCCGTCGCCACCGCCTTCCTCAAGGCCGGCATCCACGTCATCTGTGACAAGCCGCTGTCGCTCAACGTCGTCGAGGCACGCCGGCTGGTGCGCCTCGCCGAACGCAGCAACAAGATCTTTGCGCTCACCCACAACTACACCGGCTACCCGATGGTGCGTCAGGCGCGGGCGATGGTCGCCGCCGGCGCGCTCGGCGAGTTGCGTATCGTGCAGGCCGAGTACGCCCAGGACTGGCTGACCGAGCCCATCGAAACGAGCGGCCAGAAACAGGCGGTGTGGCGCACCGACCCGGCCCATTCCGGTGCCGGCGGCTCCATCGGCGATATCGGCACCCACGCCTACAACCTCGTCTGCTTCGTCACCGGCCTGGCGCTGGAGTCGCTGTGCGCCGACCTCACCACCTTCGTCCAAGGCCGCCGGCTCGACGACAACGACAACGTCCTGCTGCGCTTCAAGGGCGGGGCCAGGGGCATGCTGTGGGCGAGCCAGGTGGCGCCCGGCAACGAGAACAGGCTGACGTTGCGCGTCTACGGCAGCACCGCCGGACTGTCCTGGCAGCAGGAGCATCCCAACTACCTCACCTTCGCGCCGTTCGGCGAGCCACCGCGGCTGATCACCCGCGGCGGGCCGGGGTCGGGCCCCGAGGCCGCCCGCGTCACCCGGGTGCCGGCCGGCCACCCGGAGGGCTATCTGGAAGGCTTCGCCAACATCTACAGCGAGATCGCCCGCGCCATCATCGCCGCCCGCGACGGCGCCAAGCCCGACCCGGCGGTGATCTTCCCGACGGTCAAGGACGGCCTGGTCGGCATGGAGTTCATCGAGGCGGCGGTCAAATCGAGCCACAAGGGCGGCGTGTGGGTGAAGCTGTGAGCGCCGGTCAGCCGATCGCCGCGCGGCGGCGGGCAAGGCTCGCCGCCGGCCACAGCTCCTTCGCGCTGTAGTAGGCCTCGAAGGCGGGCACATCGGCAGGCAGCCTCACCCACGGCAGCCGGGAGCGCGTGTAGATGTGGACGTCGGGCGTGACGGCGGCAGGCTCGTCGAGCGTCCCCACCCGCACGAAGCGGATCGCCTTGACGCCGCCATAGGTGCTCCACACCGCGACCTGGCAAGCGGGACAGCGATAGATGTCGTGCGGCCGGCCGCTGTCGGTGGGCACCGGGACGGCAACGGGCTCGCCGGAAAGCAACGCGACCCGGTCCGCCTCGATCAGGGCGTTGATTACGAAGGCCGAACCGGTCTGGCGCTGACAGTCGCGACAGTGGCAGCAGTGCACGAACATGGGCTCGCCGGCGAGCCGATAGGCGACCGCGCCGCACGCGCACCGGCCCTCCAGATTCCGCGCCATTCGTCTCTCCATGACGGCAGCTATCGTCGTCCGCGACCGCCTCTTGCTACAGACTGTCGGGGCCGGCGTCCGGATTGCGCGTATAGCCCGGGCCGATCACCGGCGGTTTTTTCGGCAGCACCGACTCGTCGACATCGGAGCGGAAGATCTTCACCAGTTTGTCCAGCTCGCCGCCGTCGGCGCCGATCAGGCGGATGGTGGCGGTGTAGTCGGTATTGGCCTTGATGCCGCGCAGGGCAGGGGTCTCGAAGCTGTAGGTGAGGCGCCGCGGATCGGTGACGTCTTTCTTCATCACGATGGCAGGACCGCCGGCAGGATCCTGAAAGCTCACCTCGATGATCGAGCCCTTGGGGAAGGTCTTGTGCACGCGTGGCACCACCATGACGCCGGCGTAGGCTTGAGCGAGCCGGTAGTTGAAGATGAAGCTGCCGCCCTGGGCCTCGAGGTAGGGCGGTCCGGCCTGCTCGCAGCCGGCGAGCGCCATCGCCGCCGCCAGCACCGCAGCACCCCACAACGATCGCGCCGTCGTCGCCATTGGTTTTGTCGCTTCCTCTGCCGGAATTGTCGCGCGGGCCATGACGCGGCGGTATTGTGGCGGGCCCATGGTCACATTCGGATGGCCGGAGAGCACCGCCATGCCGACCGCCAGTACCGCAGCCACTATACCACCGTTCGCCGCGCCGTTCGCAGCCGATGACGGCGCGCTCGTGCGCCGCTACCTGGCGGAGACCGAACTCGCCGCCGCCGCCGAGACGCGCATCGACCGTCACGCCACCCGCCTGATCGAGGCCATCCGCGACAGCTCCGGCGCGATTGGCGGGCTCGAGGATTTCCTGCGCGAATTTGCCCTGTCCACCCGCGAGGGCCTCGCCCTGATGGTGCTCGCCGAGGCGCTGCTCAGGGTCCCCGACAGCGCCACCCAGAACCGGCTGATCGAGGACAAGCTCGGCGGCGGCGACTGGGACGAGCACACCGGCCACACCGACAAGCTGTTCGTCGCCGCCTCGATCTGGGCACTCGGCCTGTCGAGCCGCATCGTCCATCCCGGCGAGACGCCGCAACGGGTCGTTACCGCCCTGGTCACGCGCCTCGGCAAGCCGGCGGTGCGCACCGCCACCCGCCAGGCGATGCGCGTGCTCGCCCATCATTTCGTGCTCGGCGAGACCATCGGCGAGGCGCTGCGCCGCGCCCGCGCCATGACCGCGCGCGGTTTCACCCACTCCTATGACATGCTCGGCGAGGGTGCCCGCACCGCCGCCGATGCCGAGCGCTACTTCGACCGTTACGCCGCCGCCATCGCCGCCATCGCCAAAGCCGCTGGCGACGGCGCCTTCCCGGCGCGTCCGGGAATCTCGGTCAAGCTGTCGGCGCTTCACCCGCGCTACGAGGCGGTCAAGCGCGATCGGCTGATGAAGGAATTGGCGCCGCGCCTGATCGCATTGGCGCAAGCGGCCAAGGCGGGCGACCTCACGCTGACGGTCGATGCCGAGGAGGCCGATCGGCTGGAAATATCGCTGCAACTGATCGCCGCCGTCGCCGCCGACGCTTCGCTCGCCGGCTGGGACGGCCTCGGCCTTGCCGTGCAGGCCTACCTCACGCGCGCCGACGCCGTCATCGCGTGGGCGGCGGAGCTTGCCGTCGCCACCGCACGGCGCATGACGGTCCGCCTGGTCAAGGGCGCCTACTGGGACACCGAGATCAAACGGGCGCAGGAACGCGGCCTCGCCGACTATCCCGTCTTCACCCGCAAGGCGGCCACCGACCTGTCCTATCTCGCCTGCGCCAGGAGGCTGCTCGCCGCGCGGCCGCGCCTGTTCCCCCAGTTCGCCACCCACAACGCGATCACCGCCGCCACCATTGTGGAGATGGCCGGCGGCTCCGGCGGCTTCGAGTTCCAGCGCCTGCACGGCATGGGCGAGGCTCTCTACGCCGCCCTCAAGGCGGAGGACGAGACGCTCGCCTGTCGCATCTACGCCCCCGTCGGCGGCCATCAGGCGTTGCTCGCCTATCTGGTGCGACGACTGCTGGAAAACGGCGCCAACTCCTCGTTCGTCGCCGTCGTCGGCGACAGGTCGGTGCCGATTGCACGGCTGCTGGAACGGCCGGCGGCGGCGCTGAAGGCGGGCGCCGACGTTCGCCACGCCCGCATCGGGTTGCCCGGCGACCTCTACGCCCCGGCCCGCCGCAACTCGCGCGGCATGGAGTTCGGCAGCGCCGAGGAGCTTTCGGCCCTGCTGGCGGGCATCGCCCGCGCCGGCACGACGCCGGTCGAGGCCCGCCCGCTGACCGCGACGGCGGTCTCGCCGGCGCCGACGCGCCAGGTGGTAACTCCTTCGCACGGCACCATCGTCGGGCACGTCGCCGACATGGCGGTTACGGCGGTTGCCGACGTGATGGACGCCGGCGAGGCCGGCTTCGCCGAATGGTCGCGCCGGTCGGCGGAGGACCGCGCCGCCGCGCTCGACCGGCTCTCCGATCGGCTCGAAGACGAACGCGATGCCCTGGTGTCGCTGCTTGCCCGCGAGGCGGGCAAGACCCTCAACGACGGCGTGGCCGAGGTGCGCGAGGCGGTCGACTTCTGCCGCTACTACGCCGCCGCGCTCCGCCGCGACTTCGCCGACGGCAAGACGATGCCCGGCCCGACCGGCGAGAGCGACCGGCTGGTGCGCCGTGGCCGCGGCGTCTTCGTCTGCATCTCGCCGTGGAATTTTCCGCTCGCGATCTTCCTCGGCCAGGTGACCGCGGCGCTCGCCGCCGGCAACGCGGTGGTCGCCAAGCCGGCCGAGCAGACGCCGCTCGTCGCCTTCCGCGCCTTCGAGTTGCTGCATCGCGCCGGCGTGCCGCCTGCCGCCGCCCAGCTCGCCCCCGGCGACGGCGCTGTCGGCGCCGCCCTCGTCGCCGACGAGCGGGTGGCCGGCGTCGCCTTCACCGGCTCGACCGAGGTCGCCTGGTCGATCAACCGAACCCTTGCCGCCAAGGCCGGCCCGATCGTTCCGCTGATCGCCGAGACCGGCGGCCTCAACGCCATGATCGTCGACGCCACTGCCCTGCCCGAACAGGTGACCGACGACGTGATGGCCTCGGCCTTCCGCTCCGCCGGCCAGCGCTGCTCGGCCCTGCGGCTGCTTTGCCTGCAGGACGATGTCGCCGAGACGATGCTCGACATGATCGTCGGCGCTGCCGCCGAGTTGACCGTCGGCGATCCGCTCGACCCCGCCACCGACGTCGGCCCGGTCATCGACCCCGAGGCGAAGGCCAGCCTCGACGCCCATCTTGCCGCGATGACCGACGCGCCGTGGGCAACGCTCCGCCACGCCGGCGAGGCGCCGGCGGCGGGCAGCTACGTCGCGCCGCACGTCATCGAGATCGACCGGCCCTCGCGTCTCGACCGCGAGGTGTTCGGTCCGATCCTGCACGTGGTGCGTTGGCGCGCCGGTGATCTCGACGGGCTGCTCGATGCGATCGCGGCCAGCGGCTACGGCCTCACCCTCGGCATCCACAGCCGCGTCGACGAAACCGTCGCCCGCATCGTCGACCGGCTTCCGATCGGCAACGTCTACGTCAATCGCAACATGATCGGCGCCGTCGTCGGCACCCAGCCGTTCGGCGGCTCGGGCCTGTCCGGCACCGGCCCGAAGGCGGGCGGCCCCGATTACCTCGCCCGCTTCGCCCTCGAGCAGGTGGTATCGGTCAACACCGCCGCCACCGGCGACGCGGCGCTGCTTGCGCTCGCCGACGACTAGGCCGCGAGTCGCGGTGCGCGAGCTTGACGCGAGTGCGCCCCGCGCCCACAGAGTCATGACAGTGGCCGCCCGGCCGCGGCGAAGGCGACGATCCTCGCCGCTCGATACACGGGGTGCCGAATTGCGGCGGGACGGGCGACGATGGAGGCTGGGATGGATGCCAGGGCCGCTCTCAGGAAGGCGATCGCGCAGGGCAGGGGCGCCGAGCCCGCCGATCTGGTGGTGAAGAACGTCGGGCTGCTCGACATCGTCTCGGGCGGCGTGACGACGACCGATATTGCCATCTCGGACGATCGTATCGTCGGCACCTACCAGACCTATTCGGGCAAGAGCGAGATCGACGGCCGCGGACTGTTCGCGGTGCCCGGTTTCATCGACACCCACCTGCACGTCGAATCGTCGCTGGTGACGCCGCAGGAATACGATCGCTGCGTGCTGCCGCACGGCGTCACCACCGCCATCTGCGACCCCCACGAAATCGCCAACGTGCTCGGCGTCGACGGCATCCAGTATTTCCTGACCTCGGCCGAGACGACGATCATGGACCTGCGCGTCCAGCTTTCCTCGTGCGTGCCGGCGACCGCATTCGAAACCTCGGGTGCGACGCTTGCCGCCGCCGACCTCCTGCCGCTCGCCGGCCACCGGAAGGTCATCGGCCTCGCCGAGTTCATGAACTTTCCGGGCGTTCTCAACGGCGATCCGGCGGTGCTCGACAAGCTCGTCGCCTTCCAGGAAGGCCACATCGACGGCCACGCGCCGCTGGTGCGCGGCTACGACCTCAACGGCTATCTCGCCGCGCGCATCCGCACCGACCACGAGACGACCATCGCCGAGGACGGCCGCGAGAAGCTGAAGAAGGGCCTCGCCGTGCTCATCCGCGAGGGCTCGGTGACCAAGGACCTGCATGCGCTCGCCGAAATCCTCGACCAGCATTCGTCGAGCATGTGCTGCCTGTGCACCGACGACCGCAACCCGCTCGACATCGCCGAGGAGGGGCACCTCGACTACATGGTGCGTACCCTGATCGCGCTCGGCCGGCCGCTGCACCACGTCTATCGCGCCGCGAGCTGGTCGGCGGCCAATGCCTTCGGGCTCAGGGACCGCGGCATGATCGCCCCCGGCCGCCGCGCTGACATCGTGCTTGTCGGCGATCTCGAACAATGTTCGGTGAAGATGGTCATCTCCGCCGGACGCGTCGTCGACGAGGCGCTGTTTGCGACGCGCCGCAAGGTGGCGCCCGTCGGCCTCGACAGCGTCAAGGTGCGCGAGATCACGCCGGCGGATTTCCGCATCCCCGGCGCGGCGGCAGAGCTCTCGATGATCGGCGTCGCGCCCGGCCGCGTCGTCACCGACCATGTCCGCAAGCAGGTGAAAGCCAAGGGCAACGAGCGCGTCGCCGACCCCGCCAGCGACATCGCCAAGGTGGCGGTCAACCGGCTGCGCGAGATCGGCG
>CAZSWL010000325.1:0-10737 GCA_964610725.1 uncultured Bauldia sp. | reverse complement strand
CCCGCTAATTGCACGCAACATCATTTTCCATGCCGGTGTTGTTTTGTCGTCATCGGCTGAGCTTGCGCCATCACGCAATCGACTCGCGCATCGACGTATCTCATCTCGACGAGACTCTTCGATCGATCGATCGTACTCGCCGATGACATTCGCCGATCATGCACGGGGCGCGTCGATGCAAGCAGGCGACGACGACCGACGCGATCGACGACGGGTGCCGTGCCGCCGTTGCAATGATCCATCGACGCCGCCATTCGTCCTTCGCTGCGGCGTACGAGCCTTGACAAATAGTGGAGTAATATCAAGCGGTTGCACGAACGACCCGGGATCGCCGGTGCGGCTGATCGATCGATCGCCGCACGCGATTGGTCTTCGCGCGGCGCGCGCGGCGACCATCCGCGCACGCGCGCACCGGCCCGCCGCGCGCGCGACAGCTTCAGACATTCACGCCTTGCCGCCGCAGTCCGTCACGACAACGTCTCCTTCAGGAACGCGATCGTGCGCGACCACGCCAGGTCGGCGGCCTCCTTGTTGTAGCGCGCGACCGAGGTGTCGTTGTTGAATGCGTGATTGACGCCCGGGTAGATAAAAACTTGGTAATCGACCCCGGCCGCCGTGAGCGCCGCTTCGTAGGCGGCGATGCCGGCGTCGATGCGCTCGTCGAGGCCGGCGTAGTGGAGCATGAGACGCGCCTTGATCTTCGCGGCGTCCTCGCGCGACGGCTGCGCGCCGTAGTACGGCACCGCGGCGAGCAGCTCGGGACTGGCGACCGCCATCTGGTTGACGATGCCGCCGCCGAAACAGAAGCCGATGGCGCCGACCTTGCCGTTGCTGGCCGGATGGGTGCGCATGTAGGCGATCGCCGCCACGGCGTCGGCGACCGCGGCGCCACGATCGAGATCGCGGAACATCCCGGCGGCCTTCTCCTCGTCGGCCGGCGTGCCGCCCATACGCGACAGGAGATCGGGAGCGAGCGCGACGAAGCCCTCAAGCGCTACGCGCCGCGTGACGTCCTTGATGTGGGCATTGAGACCGCGGTTCTCGTGGATGACGATCACCGCAGGGCGTTTGCCGGCCGTCGCGGCGGGCACGGCGAGATAGCCGCTGACCGCGCCCGCCGGTCCCGGATAGGCAACGGTCGCGGTCGTGAGCCGCGGATCGTCGGCAGCGACCGTTTCGGCGCGCGCGTAATCGCTGGCGATCAGCGGCACGATCGCCGCCGCCGCCGCGCTGCTTCCCGCCAGCCGCGCCAGCTTCTCCATGAACCCGCGCCGGTCGAGCGTGAGGTGGGTGTATTCGTCGTAGAGGTCGATCATCTCCTGGCTGATCGCGGGCATCCTGCTCATGTTGTCTCTCCCTTTGCCTGGTGCGCCCCGTTGGCCAATCGGCGTGGCTTCTTTGACGATGTACGCCTGCCGTGTGGCTTTCCATCGCCTCCTCACGCTTGTGTCCGAGAGGCGCGGGTGGGGCACGCCCGGACCGTCGTCGCGGCCGGGCCACTACAACCATTGCTTTCTGCGACAGTCTGCATCATCATTTCCATTACGGGCAGACGATGGGACCCGGACGAGAGTGGATACAATGGGCGCGACGGGCGCTGATGGTCGCCCGGTAGACGGTGCTACGCGGACGCGAGCAGCCGCACGACTGGCCAACACACACCATCTTTTCGCCGATCTCTGAAAGGGCTGCTTCCCCGGCCGGCACCAGGCCGCCCGGGAACCGGACACCAAACTGAAAAGGTCATCCGATGCGTCAAAACGGCACCGTGAAATTTTTCAATGCTTCCAAGGGCTACGGCTTCATAACGCCTGACGATGGCGGTAAGGACGTCTTCGTCCACGTCACCGCGGTCGAGCGTTCGGGCATCGGGCCACTCACCGACGGGATGCGGATTTCGTTCGAGACGGAACCGGACAAACGCGGCAAGGGGCCGAAGGCGGTCGACCTGCAGCTGGCATCGTCGCAGGGTGACGATGCGATGTAAGGGCTCTGCGGCACCGCCGCCTGGCACCGACCACCCATGAGCCGCCGGACAACCGGCGGCTTTTTTGTCGCCGACCGGGCTCCGTCGGCTAGGGCGGCGCCACCGGCGATCCGACCGGCAGGTGATGCCTGACCCGCTGGTACTCGTGCCAGATCAGCCACAGCACGATCACGTCGAAGACGGTGAGCAGCGTCAGGGCGAGGGAGGGGGCGAACGTCATCCGATAGAGCTGGTAGATAATGAAGAGGCCAAGCACGATGAGCCCGGCCGGGTAGGCCCAGCGCTTGTTCATGAGCAGGCCGCCGACGACGACGAGCTTCAGCGCCCCGTGGCTGATCAGGTAGTAGACGAAGAACCGTTGGCCCGAGACCGAGTAGGACTGTGCCGCCCTGAGCAGCCAGCCGGCGACGACGTCCGTGGGGTCGTCGATCAGCTCGCGATGAACGAGCGTCGTCACGATGGCGGCCACCGCGGACGGCTTGACGAAGGCGACCACGACCGCGGAGACGATCTCGACCAGGGCGTTGAGGCCCTTGAGGACAATGCCGATCCGGAACGCGGCGTAGATCTGTCGTTCGGAGAGCGCCGCCATCTCCCGCCGCCGGGACGGCGCCCTAGCCGCTCGCCGCCACTTTCTGGCTGCCCGGCTGCACCTGGCCGGCGTAGTCGTCCATCAGCGTTTGGGTGATGTCGCCGACGGTGAAGCGATAGCCGCCGATCTCGGACACCGGCGTCACCTCGGCGGCGGTGCCGGTCAGGAAGCATTCCGTGAAGCCGGACATCTCGTCGGGCATGATCGCCCGTTCGACCACCTGCCAGCCGCGCTGGCGGGCAAGCCCGATGACGGTGCGCCGGGTGATGCCGTCGAGGAAACAGTCCGGCGCCGGCGTGTGGATGACGCCGTCCTTGACGAAGAAGATGTTGGCGCCGGTCGCCTCGGCGACCTGGCCGCGCCAGTCGAGCATCAGCGCGTCGGCGTAGCCCTTCCGCTCCGCCTCGTGCTTGGAGATGGTGCAGATCATGTAAAGACCGGTGGCCTTTGCGTTCGCCGGTGCGGTCGCCGGGTCGGGCCGGCGATAGCTTGCCACGTCGAGGCGAATACCCTTCAGCCGTTCTTCCGGCTTGAAATACGACGGCCACTCCCACACCGCGATGGCGAGATGGATCTTGGTCTGCTGCGCCGACACGCCCATCATCTCGCTGCCACGCCAGGCGATCGGCCTGACGTAGGCGTCGCTGTGGCCCTGACGGGCGAGAAGCTCGTTGCAGGCTCGGTTGATCTGCTCGACCGACCACGGGATCTCGAAGCCGAGCACACGCGCCGAGTTGTGCAGCCGCCTTGTGTGCTGATCGAGCTGGAAGATGACGCCGCCGTAGGCGCGCTCGCCCTCGAACACGGCGCTGGCGTAGTGCAGACCGTGGCTGAGCACGTGCAGCGTGGCCTCCGCCCACGGCACGAAGTTGCCGTCCATCCAGATGACGCCGGGGCGATCGTCGTAGGGTTCGGCTGCCATGGTGGTTTCTCTCCTCCCGCGGGTGCGTTCGCCGGAACCCGCCTTGCCCGGCGCGGGACGACTGGCCGGGCGTCTTTTTGCGTCGTATCGCAATCGCCGATATGGTGCCACGTTGGACGGCGACCAGCGACCCGAGGTCGATCCGCGCTTTGATTTCAATAGACAGCACGCTAAAATATGTCAACATGACTGACATAAATTTCAAATCGGACGACTCCGCCGCGCTGTCCGAGCCGGCCGCGGATCCGCCGATCGACACCCCGCTGTCGGCCGCCGACAGGCCCGAACTCACCTTCATCGAGCTGCTGTTTTTCGCCTATCGCGACTTCATTTCCGATCCGGACGCGGCCCTGCTCAGCTACGGTTTCGGTCGCGCCCACCATCGCGTCATCCATTTCGTCAACCGCCATCCCGGCATCCGCGTTGCCGATCTGCTCGACATCCTCAAGATCACCAAGCAGAGCCTCGGCCGCGTCCTCAAGCAGCTGGTCGACAACGGCTTCATCGAGCAGCGGCCGGGTTCGCTCGATCGCCGCCAGCGCCTGCTCTATCCGACGGCGGCGGGCCGGGCTCTTGCGCTCCGTCTGATCGCGCTGCAGACGCGGCGCATCGGTGAGGCGCTTGCAGCGCTTTCGCCGAGCGAGCGCCGCGGCGCCGAAACGTTCCTGCGCCTGATCATCGACGCCGACGAGCGCGACAAGGTCGCCCGTTTGATCGGCCGCTAGTATGCCGGGGCTTCCGCATGACCGCGCCGCAAGTCGCACGTCCCCTCCCCGATGAAGCCCCCCATCTGCTGGTCATCGACGACGACCGCCGCATCCGCGTGCTGTTGTCGCGCTATCTCGGCGACCACGGCTTCCGCGTCACCATCGCCGGCACCGCCGCCGAGGCGCGCCGCCATCTCGCCGGCCTTGCCTTCGACCTGTTGATCGTCGACGTGATGATGCCGGGCGAAGACGGCATGGCGCTGCTTGCCAGCCTGCGCCAGATCGACGACGTGCCGGCGCTCATGCTGACGGCGCGCTCGGAGACCGCCAGCCGTATCGCCGGGCTGGAGATTGGCGCCGACGACTATTTGGCCAAGCCGTTCGAACCGCGCGAGCTGCTTCTGCGCATCACCAACGTGCTCAAGCGGCGCGGCGCGCCGAGCGGCCCGCTGATTGCGCTGGTCAGCTTCGGTCCGTTCATCTTCAACCGCGAGAAGCTGGAGCTGCGCCGCGCCGGCGAGACCGTCCACCTGACCGACAGCGAACGGCGCATCATGGCGATCTTCGCCGCCGCCCCGGGCGAGACGGTCGCCCGCGACAAGCTCAGCCTCACCTCCGGGCCGACCGCAGAGCGGACCGTCGACGTCCAGATCAACCGGCTGCGCCGCAAGATCGAGACCGACCCTGCCAACCCGCTCTATCTGCAGACGGTGCGCGGCGTCGGCTACCGGCTGGCGGTCGCGGGCTGACCGGCGAGGGAGCCCGCCGATGGCGACAGCGGCCGATCGTGCCACCCCGTCGAAAAGCGGCCTTGCCCAAGGCTTCCGCCAGTTCAGGCACGCCCTGCGCGGCTTCACCCCCAAGGGCCTCTACGCCCGTTCGCTGATCATCATCATCGCCCCGATGGTCATCCTGCAGGCGGTGGTCGGACTGGTGCTGATGGACCGCTACTGGCAGGGGGTCAGCCGCCACCTGGCGGTGACCCTGGTCGGCGACATCGCCGCCGTCATCGATCTGCTCAACACGCCCGGCGCCGACTTCAGCCAGGTCAGCCGCCTGGCCAGCGATGACCTCGGGCTGAGGATCGCCATGCTGCCGCCGGCCAAGTTGCCGACCACCGGCCGCCCGTTGTTCACCTCGGTCGACAAGGAGCTCGCCCACCAGATCATTCACCGCATCCGGCGGCCGTTCACCGTCGACACCGTCGGCACCACCGGCCTGATCGACATCCGCGTCGAGCTCGACAACGGCGTCCTACGCGTGCTCGCCCGCCGCAACCAGGCCTACGCACCGAACTCGCTGACCTACATCGCCTGGATGCTGCTGGCGAGCATCGTGCTGCTGACCGGCGCCATTCTTTTTCTGCGCGGCCAGATCCGGCCGATCCTGACGCTGGCCGCCGCCGTCGACGACTTCGGCAAGGGCAGACCGGTTCCCGATTTTCCGGCGCGCGGCGCCCGCGAGGTCCGCCGCGCCACCACCGCCTTCCATGAGATGCGCCAGCGCGTCGAGCGCCAGATCGATCAGCGCACCGCCATGCTTGCCGGCGTCAGCCACGACCTCAGGACCGTGCTCACCCGCCTGCGCCTGCAACTCGCCCTGATCGAGGAGACCGCCGACGTCGCGGCGATGAAGAACGACGTCGACGACATGAGCCGCATGCTCGAGGGCTATCTCGCCTTCGCCCGCGGCGACCCGGACGAAGACGCCGTCGCCACCGACGTCGCCGCCCTGATCGCCGAGGTTGCCCAGGAGAGCCGCGTTTCCGGCCACCACGCCGAGGTGTCCTTCTCCGGCGACCCGGTGGTGAAGCTGCGGCCGCAGAGCTTCAAGCGTTGCCTCGCCAATCTCGTCGCCAACGCCGCCCGTCACGGCGCCCGTATCACGGTCGCCGGCAGCCACGCCGACGGCCACCTGACGATCACCGTCGACGACGACGGCCCCGGCGTTCCCGCCGAGGAGCGCGAGGCGGTGTTCAAGCCGTTCTACCGCCTCGATAATGCCCGCAACCTCGACGAGAGCGGCACCGGCCTCGGCCTGACCATCGCCCGCGACATCGCCCGCCACCACGGCGGCGACATCGGCCTGTCGGCGAGCCCGCTCGGCGGCCTGCGCGCCGCCGTTAGCGTGCCGGCGTAAGGTGAGGGAAAAGCCGGACATGAGCGACACCGCCGCCACCGCCAAACTCGCCCTGCTCATCGACGGTGACAACCTGCGCGCCGCCTTCCTACCGATCATCATGCGCGAGGCCTCGGCCATCGGCACCATCGTGATTCGCCGCCTCTATGGGCATTTCGGCAGCCCTTCGATGCAGCCGTGGCAGAAGCTGATGCACGAGTATGCGCTGACGCCAGTACACGTCCTGCCGGCCTCCAAGGGCAAGAACGCCACCGACATGAAGTTGGCGATCGAGGCGATCGATATGCTTCACGAGCGACAGCTCGACGGATTCTGCCTCGCGTCGAGCGACAGCGACTTCACCGCCCTGGCCAGCCGTATCCGCGAGGACGGACTCGCCGTTTACGGCTTCGGCGAGAAGAAGGCCGCCGCCCCGCACGTCGCCGCCTGCGATCGCTTCTTCTACTGTGACCTTCTGATCGAGGACGAGCAGGCGCCGAAGAAGGAAGGCCGGAAGAAGAAGGTTGCCCCGCCCGTCGCCGAAATCCTGTCGGCCATCGACGAGGCGGCCGGCGAGGACGGCTGGGCGCACCTCGGCAGTGTCGGCAACCTCGTCACGAAACGCATGCCTGACTTCGATCCGCGCAACTTCGGATACAGGAAGCTGAGCGACCTGCTGGTCGATCTCAAGGGCATCGAGCTGCGCAAGGATCGGCGGAGCGTCCGCCTCGCCCGCCCCGAGGAGGGCTGACCGGCCCTAATAGAGCCGCCCGCCGTCGGGCACCGGCCGGTCGGGGCCGATCAGCATCACTTCGCCGTTCTCATCGGGGAAGCCGAGGGTGAGCACCTCCGACATCATCGGGCCGATCTGGCGCGGCGGGAAATTGACGACGGCGGCGACCTGGCGGCCGGCGAGCTCGTCGCAGGTATAGTTGGCGGTGATCTGCGCCGACGATTTCCTGATGCCGATCTCCGGACCGAAATCGATGATCAGCTGATAGGCGGGCTTGCGCGCTTGCGGAAACGGCCGCGCCTCGACGATGGTGCCGACGCGGACGTCGACCTTGAGAAAATCGTCGAAGGAAATACGCCCCGGCGCCTCGGCCATGCCCGCCTCCGTGGAAGAGACCGCGGGAGGCGTTAGCACGGCCGCCGCGGCCGGCTCAACCGGCTGCGCGCGAACGCCGCGACCGGCGGCCGCCCGTCGGCACTAACGGCGCCACCAGATCGCAAATCCCGCCGATGACGCCGATCGCGCGCTCGCCGCGCCTCAGCGCCCGGTCGAGCGCCGCCATGGTCCTGGCGAGGCCGGGATCGTCGTCGTCGAGCCATGTCCTGACGGCCTCGCCCATCACCAGCACGGTGCCGTGCACGGCGACGCGGCCGAGCGGGCCGCCGTGGTGAATGCCGGCGCCGGCCAGCATCCACCGCGCCGAGCGCTCGGCGATGCGATAGAACGCGCAGCCGAGACGCGGATCGCAGCGCGTCGCGCGCGCCAGGTGCCCGAGCGCCGCCTTGTGCGGCGCCAGCTGATCCAGCCGGCGCATGATGATCTCGAACAGGCGGTCGCGCGCACCTTCGCCCTCGGCCGGTCCACCGGCGAGCACCGCCTCGTCGACCCGCCTGGAAAAATCGGCGAGGATGGCGAGCTTGCCGTCGTAAAGCGTGCGCAGCTCGGCGAGCGAAACCCCGGCTTCCGCCGCCACGTCGGCGAGACCGATCGCGCCGTAGCGCCGGGTGGCGAGGAGCCGCAGCAGCGCCCCGATCACGCGCTCGCGCGGGCTGGTGGCCGCCGCCCGCCCGCCGCCGCGGGCCGTACCTCTCCGTGCCGGTCTTCTTGCCATGGCACTCTCCCTTCACGCTTGTGACCATGAATAATGTAGCGGCCGAGCGCCGCCGCGGCGA
Source organism: uncultured Bauldia sp. (assembly GCA_964610725.1). Lineage (GTDB taxonomy): Bacteria > Pseudomonadota > Alphaproteobacteria > Rhizobiales > Kaistiaceae > JBBDMC01. The sequence continues at coordinate 2,506 of CAZSWL010000325.1, read as the reverse complement.
GGGGTCAGCCGGACAGTTCCTCCGAGCGCTTTTTGGCGGCCGCCACCGCCCGCACCATGAGCGGTGCGAGACCACCCTCGCCCATCAACACGGCGAGCGCCGCCGCGGTGGTTCCATTGGGCGAGGTGACGTTCTGACGGAGCTCGGTCGGCGACAGATGCGAGTTGTGGAGGAGCTCGGCCGCACCGATGACCGTGGCGCCGGCGAGGCGCGCAGCGGTCGCCTCGTCGAGCCCCGCCGCGACCGCCGCCTCTGCCAGGCACTCGGCGAGCAGGAAGACGTAGGCCGGCCCCGAGCCGGAGACGGCAGTGACCGCGTCGAGCAATCCTTCCTCGCCGAGCCAGACGACCTCACCGACCGCCGTCAGCATGTCGTCGACCAGGGCGCGTTGGTCGGCAGTGACTCGCCCATTGGCGACCGCCGCGGTAATGCCGCGGCCGACCGCCGCCGGCAGGTTGGGCATGGCGCGCACGATCGCGGTGTCGCCGAGACCGGCGGCGAGCCCGGCGAGCGTCGTGCCGGCGGCGATCGACACCGTCACCGTGTCGGCGGCGACGAGGCCGCGGAGCCGCGGCAAGACATCGGCGATGATCTGCGGCTTGACCGCCGCCACCACTGCCCGCGCCTTGACCGGCGGCGGCGTGGCCCTGGCGGCAAGGCCGGCGAGCGTGAGCAGCGCGGCGCTGTCGTCAGGCGGTTGCGGATCGACCACCGCTACCGCCTCGCCGGCGAGCCCGTGCGCCAGCCAGCCCTTGAGCAGGGCGCTGCCCATCTTGCCGGCGCCGACGAGGACCAGCGGCGAGCCGGCGGTGAACGACGACAGAGGCATTGAGCGCGGCCGTCCTTTCCTGTTCCCGTCGCGGCGGGAACCTAGCCGCCGCCCGGCGCGGCTTTCAAGGTCGCGGAGAAAACGGACCTGACGCGGCCGGCGGCCTCACGCCTCGCCGGCGGTCTCGAACAGCACCGTGTCGATCGCCTCGCGCGCCGAGGTGCCTGCCCACACCACGAACTGGAAGGACTGGAAGTAGCGTTCGCACGCCTCGACCGCCGTCGCCAGCAACCGCTCGACCTGGGCGCCGGTGGGCTCGGCGCCGCCCGACAACAGCAGCGCCTGCCGGTACATGACCACGCCCTCCTCGCCCCACAGGTCGAAATGGCCGATCCACATCTGCTCGTTTACCGCCGCCAGCAGTCGCATCACCTCGAGCTGGCGCGCCGCCGGCACCTTGAGGTCGAACGCGCAGGCGAGATGCACCGCTTCCTTCGCCGCCATCCACGAGAACGACACGTGATAGTCGCACCAGCCGCCGGCGACCGAGATGGTGATCTCGTCGTCACCCGCCCGTTCGAACGCCCAGTCGTTGAGCGCGGCGATGTGCTCGACCACGTCGACCGGGTTGGACCGGCTGTCCTGTTCATGATCGAGGAGGTTCATGGGCGGCCCCGTGACGGTTGGAGGGAACGGTTGCGCGGGCGAAGCAAGACGGCTTGGCCGGCGCGCTGAGGGCGAATCTCCATGGAGAATCAGTATATAGGGCGGAAGCGCCCACGGGCCACCAGCGATTGTGGCGCCGCCGCCGTTTTGCACAGACGAGGTGTGCTTGCCCCGTCAGGGCTGCTTTGGCTTCGTGCGCCGGGTCGTTTTCCTGGCGCCGCTCCCGGCGAGCGCCTTTTCCAGCTCGGCCACCCGCGCCTTCAGTTCCTCGTTCTCCGCGCGCGCCTTCGACGCCATCTCGCGCACCACGTCGAAGTCCTCGCGCTTGACCAGATCGAGGTCGGCGACGAAACGCTCCATCTGGGTGCGGAACACACCCTCCGCCTCGCGCTTGACCCCCTGAGCGACGCTGGCGGCGTCGCTCATCAGCTTCGCCATCTCGTCGAAAAAGCGGTTCGAGGTCTGTGTCATCGGCGGCGCTCCGTCGCGGTGGGCGGATTCGGACTATGGGGTCGGGCGACGGCCGGCGCAAGGCTGCCCTCGCCTTGACCGTGGCCGCCGGGAGGAGGCACGGTGCGGGCGCATTTTTCGCGGAGTGCGTTGTTGCCGCTGCTGGCCATCCCCTTTCCGGCGATCGACCCGGTGCTTGTCCACGTCGGGCCGTTTGCGGTGCGCTGGTACGCGCTCGCCTACGTCGTGGGCATCTTCCTCGGCTGGTGGTACGCCAAGCGCCTTGCCGGCAACCGCTCGCTGTGGGGCGCCGGCGGTCCGCCTCTGGCGCCGTCGGACATCGACGATTTCGTGGTGTGGGCCGCCGTCGGCATCGTCGTCGGCGGGCGCGCCGGCTACGTGCTGTTCTACGACCTTCCCCATTACATCCGGCAGCCCGGCGACATTCTCGCCGTCTGGCACGGCGGCATGTCCTTCCACGGCGGCCTTGTCGGCACCATCCTCGCCATGGTCCTCTTCGCCCGCCGCCGCGGCATCCCGGTATGGTCGCTGATCGACGTCATCGCGCCGGCGGTGCCGTTCGGGCTGTTCCTCGGCCGCATCGCCAACTTCATCAACGGC
>CAZSWL010000324.1:0-2695 GCA_964610725.1 uncultured Bauldia sp. | reverse complement strand
CGGTGGTGCGGATGAAATCGTCGTTGGAGCAGCCGAGCGCGGCGACCATCTGTTTGAACAGCGCCGCGTTGCGGTCGGCGAGCGCGCGCGGCTCCAGCCCCTCGCGCTGCGCGGTCTGCTTCATCTTGATGCCGTGCTCGTCGGTGCCGGTGAGGAAGTAGACGTCGTAGCCGTCGAGCCGCATGAAGCGGGCGATGGCGTCGGTGGCCAGCGCCTCGTAGGCGTGGCCGACATGGGGCGGCCCGTTGGGGTAGGAAATCGCGGTGGTGATGTAGAATTTCGGCGCTGTCATCGCCATCTCGCCCCGGTTACTGCGCGCGCATTCGCTGCTGTCTCCCGGCAGCCCGCCGGGCGCACGGGTCACATTCGAGTCGCGCGGGCGAGTGACATCAGGATGGACAGGACGGTTCGCTTGCGATCGAGGTTGAGGGCGTCGGCGAGCGCCGACGAACGGCGCAGGTTTTCCCATACCTCGGCCCACCTTTCAAGCGGCGCCGCCAGCACCGCCGGGGCGAGTGCGGCCTGGCCGGGCTCGCCCTGCCCGCGCACCCGTCGGTCGAGCCAGCCGGCGACGAGATCGTTGAAGCCGCGCCAGGCGTCGTCGTCGCCGCGCCGCGAGACGCGGTCGGCGAAGTCGTGGAGGGCGGCAATGTCGATCGCGGGTAGGCCCGCCAGCAGGTCGGTCAGGCGGCGGTAGCTATCGATACCGCCACCGTCAGCGAGCAGGATCGCCCGGCGCAGGCTGCCTTCGGCGAGTGCCGCGGCCAGGGCAAGGTCGTCGGCAGCCGCTTCGCTGTTGTCGCGAAGCGCCGTGGCGACCGCCGCCTCGGGCAGGGGCGCCAGATTTAGGCGGCGGGACCGCGAGCGGATGGTTGGCAGGATCCGCCCCGGCGCGTGGCTGACCAGCAAAAACAGCGAGCGCGCCGGCGGCTCCTCCAGCACCTGGAGCAGCGCGTTGGCGGCACTGGCGTTCATGTCGTCCGCCGGATCGACGATGGCTATCCGCCAGCCCGGCTCGCCGGCGGTGGAGCCGAAGAACGATACCGTGCGGCGAATTTGCGGGACGGTTAGCTCGGTGCGGAAACGCCCGCTGTGATCGTCGTAGGGACGCTCCATTATGAGGAGGTTGGGATGCGCACGCGCGGCGACCCGGCGAAAGACGGGATGGTCGACCGCTGCGGCGAGATCGCCGATGGCGGCGAGATCGGCGGCGCCCGGGTCGGGGTGGGAGAGCACGAAGCGGGCGAAGCGGTAGGCGAGCGTCGCCTTGCCGATCCCCTTCGGCCCGCCGATTATCCAGGCATGGTGCATGCGGCCGCCGCGGTAGGCGTTGAGGAGTAGCCGCTCGACGGCGAGGTCGCCGAACCAGTCGGCGCGCTCCTCGGGAGCCGGCCAGCCTTCCAGCCGGTCGAAGCGGATGACCTCCTGGGCCTCGGCCGCAGCCATCGCCGCTCAGGCCGCCTCGTCGGGCACGCGCGCCCGCACCGCCTGCCACACCGCCTCGCCGACCGTATCCTCCTCCGCCGTCGCATCCACGACAACGCAGCGCTCGGGCTCGCGCCTAGCGATATCGAGGAAAGCCTGGCGGCGCAGCTCATGCACGGCAACGTCTTCACGTTCGAAACGGTCGGGCGTGGCGTTGTGGTGGCGGGCGGCGGCGCGGGCGAGACCGATCTCGGCCGGCACGTCGAGGATTATGGTGAGATTGGGCTGGGTGCGCCCGACGGCGACCCGGTCGAGGGCATCGAGCAGTCCCTCGTCGGCGCCGCCGGCAGCGCCTTGATAGGCGCGGGTCGAATCGCTGAAGCGATCGCACAGCACCCACCGCCCGGCGGCGAGCGCCGGCCTGATCACCCGCTCGACGTGGTCGGCGCGGGCCGCGGCGAACAGGATCGCCTCGTCGTCGGCGCCGAACTCACCGGCGAGGCCGGACAGAATCAGCCGCCGGATCGATTCGGCAACCGCGGTGCCGCCGGGCTCGCGGGTGAGGACGACGGTGCGCCCCGACGCCGTCAGCCGGTCGGCAAGCCGTTGAATCTGGGTGGATTTGCCGGCCCCCTCCCCGCCCTCGAAGGTTATGAACTTGCCGGCCATGGTTCAGTTGATACAGGAGCGCAGCGGCGTTCACCACCACCCGAGCAGGAGCTCCTGCAGCCCGTCCACGGCGCGCTGCGGCAACGTGCCGACGCCGACGTCGGCGGCCGCATAGAGCGGGGTCTGCTGCAGGACCTGGTCGTTGAGGCTGATCTGCAACGAGCCGATCGGCTGGCCGGCGTCGATCGGGGCGGCCACCGGGCCCTGGTAGACGACGCGCCCCTTGATCAGATCGCGCGAGCCGCGCGGGACAAACATGTCGACCTCGCCCTTGCCGACCAGCGGCACGGTCGCCCGGTCGCCGCCGAAAACGCTGGCCTCGGCGACCACCTCGTCCTTGCCGAACAGCGTGACCTTCTCGAAGGCACGGAACCCCCAGTCCATCAGCTTGCGTGCCTCCTCGGCGCGTTCCTTCTCGCTCGACATGCCGTTCATCACCGTGATCAGCCGTTGCCCGTCCTGCACCGCCGAGCCGACCAGGCCGTAGCCGGCCTCCTTGGTGAAGCCCGTCTTCAGGCCGTCGGCGCCGATGCTCATCTTGAGCAACGGGTTGCGGTTGAACTGGCGGATCTTGTTCCAGGTGAATTCCTTCTCGCCGAAC
>CAZSWL010000323.1:0-6559 GCA_964610725.1 uncultured Bauldia sp. | reverse complement strand
CAGCGACACCTCGGCGAGGGCGGTGACGATCTCGCCGGTGCCGCGCCGGAACTGCTTGCGGATATCGCGGCCGGCGATAGCGGCGCCGTCGCCGCCGCTCATGGCTTCGTCCCCGCCGGTGCCGAGGTGTCGCCCGCCGCCAGCCGCACGGTCGCCGGCATGCCGAGGCGCAGAACGTCGTCGCGGTCGTCGACCAGCACGCGCACCTCGTAGACCAGGCTGGTGCGCAGCGTTTCGGTTTCGATCGATCGCGGCGTGAACTCAGCGACCGGCGAGATGAAGCCGACGTGGCCGCTAAGCTCGCTGCCGGGCAGGCCGTCGACCGTGACGGTGGCCGCCATGCCCGGTTTCACCCTGGCGAGGTCTGGTTCGGAAACGTAGGCGCGCACCCATTTTGGACTGACGATCGCCAGCGAGAACACCGGGCGCTGCGGCGAGGCGATGTCGCCCGGCTCCATCAACCGCGAGCGCACCACTGCGTCGAGCGGCGCGATGAGGTCGGCGTCGTGGAGCTGTTGCTTGAGCAGCGCCAGCTGCGCCTGATTGGCCTTCAGTTGCGCTTCGGCCTGCGCCACGTCCTCGCTGCGCGGGCCGGCAATTGCGAGTGAGAGCGTCTGTTCGGCCGCCGTCTGGCGCGCCGTGGCCGCCTCGGCAGCCGCCTTGGCGGCGTCCAGCTGGCTTTGCGTGACGGTGGAGCCACCGCCCGGGGTATTCGACAGCATTTTCAGGCGGTTGTATGTCAGCCCGGCGTTGACGGCATCGGCCCTGGCGGCATCGACGTTGGCCTGCGCCCCGGTGATCTCCTGGGGACGGCTGCCACTCTTGAGCTTGTCGACCGCCGCCGTCTGGGCGGCGACCACGGCCTCGGCCTGGGCGACCTGCGGGGTCAGCCGGCTGGGGTCGAGGCGGGCGACCACCTCGCCCTTTTTGACCCGATCGCCTTCCTCGACCAAGACCGCGGCGATGCGTCCGCTGTCCATGAAGGCGAGATCCACCTGGCGCAGGTCGACGTTGCCGTAAAGGGTCAGCGTTCCGTTTTGCGGCCCGCTCTGCCCGCGCCACCACCATGCCGCGCCGCCGGCCGCGACCACCACGACGGCGATGACGACGACGACGAGCGCGCGCCTCATGACGCCGCTCCGCTCAGGATGGCGGCGATGTTCTCCATGACCAGCGCCTTGACGGCGGCGCGCTCACGGTCGCCGAGCGATCGCCACTTCATGGCGCGCAGCACCAGCGCCTGGGCGACTCGGAAGACCAGCACCTGCCCCACGATGGTGAACACCCGCAGGCGGACTTCATCGCTCTCCGGTCGGGCGAGGATCGTCGCCACCAGCCGGGTTGCCGTGGCGACCGCGCCGCCGAGGAAGCGGTAGATGATGTCGAAGGCGGCGGTCGGCTGCATCTGCTCGCGCACGATGAAGCGGGCCCATCGCTCCGCCTCGGCCGAGCCGAGGAGCACGTCGACGAAGGTGTCGACCAGGCGAGCAAGCGCCGCCTGCGCCGCTTCCGGCGTGTCGATCGCGGGATCGTCGATTGCGGCCAGCACCGGACCGATCCTCGCCGCGATGCTCGCCGCCACGTGTTCGGCGACCGCGAGGTAGAGCGCCTCCTTGCCGCCGAAGTGATAAACGATCGCCGCCAGGTTGGCGTTCGCCGCCTTGGCGATGACGCGCGTAGTGGCGCCCTCGTAGCCGAGGCGGCCGAACACGTCGAGCGCCGCGTCGATGAGCTGGGCGCGCGTCTCGGCGCCGCGGTCGCGCTGGGCGCGGCGATAGGGGCGCGAGCCGCGTTCGCCGGCGCCTGGTCGGCGGACCGCCGCGCTTGTCGTCTTCCGCTTCGTTCGTTTGGCCATTGCCCTGCGCTCCGCTCGCCGTCCAAATCACACGTATGATTGTAAATGTCAATCGATCGTTTGAGTAGATGGTTAAGCGGATCCTGCGGCGTTTTCGCAGGCGTCGGGCCGGCGGTCACAGGCGGTCGCGCAGCCCGTACCAGGTCATCGCCGCCACCAGCGCCGGATAGCGCAACAGCCGGCCGCCGGGAAAACGCGGTGCCGGCAGCGCCGCGAAACGGTCGAGACGGGCCGCATCGCCGTGGATCGCGTCGGCGATGATCTTGCCGGCGAACGGGGCGAGCGCCACGCCCTGTCCGGAGTAGCCGGCCGCCGCGTAGACGCCGGGCCTGAGACGCCGGATGAATGGCAGCCGCCGCATGGTGATCGCCAGCGTGCCGCCCCAGGCGTAATCGACTTTCACGTCGGCGAGCTGCGGATAAACGCGCACGAGGTGCCTGCACACGAAACCGGCGACATCGGCCGGCGGTGTCGGGGAGTAGGTTTCGCCGCCACCGAACAGAAGACGGCCGTCTGCCGACGGCCGGAAGTAGTAGACGACGAAGCGGGTATCGGACACCGCCTCGCCGCCGGGAATCAGCCCGCCCGCTTGTCCGGCGCCGATCGGCGCGCTGGCTAAGATGTAGTTGTCGATCGGCATGACGCGGGCGTCGAGCTCGTGATCGACGCCGTCGAGATAGCCGTTGCCGGCGAGGACGACAATATCAGCGGCGATCTCTCCGCCCGGCCGGCAGGCGACGCGAAAGCCGCCCGTCGCGGCCCCGCGCACCCCGACCGCACGGGTCTCCTCGAAGATGCGGGCGCCCGCCGTCGCCGCCGCCCGCGCCAGGCCTTGCGCGAAGCGAAGCGGATCGAGGTGGCCGGCGCCCGCGTCGCGCCGTCCGCCGAAGTAGACGTCGGTGCCGATCGCCGCGGCGAGCTGATCGCGATCGAGCCACGCGACCGCGTCGTAGGCGTATTCGTCCCTGAGCTTGTCGACGTAGGCGATCTCGCCGGCGAGCAAACGTTTCTTGTGGACCACCTCGATCAGGCCGCCGCGCCAGTCGCAGGCGATGGCGTGCTTGCCGATCAGGCCTCTGGTGAACGCCTTGGCCTCCTCGGCGAGTGCCCACAGGCGGTGCGCTTCGTCGCGGCCGAAGCGCGCCTCGAGCCAGTCCTGGTCGCGTCGCTGGCCGGAATGAAGCTGGCCGCCGTTCCTGCCCGATGCCCCCGAGCCGACCCGCTCCGCCTCCACCAGCGCCACATCGACCCCGGCTTCGGCGAGCGCCAGCGCCGCCGACAACCCGGTGTAACCGCCGCCGACGATGGCGACATCGGCCGTGACCGGCTCTGGCAGCGGCGGGAACGAGAGCGCCGGATCGGCGGTGGCGGCGTAGAGGGAAGGGGCGTGGCCGCGCGTCACCCGCTCTTGCGCCCGCTCAGCGGATAGGGCGTGCCGTCGCGATGGGCGTAACCGCCGCCGGGGACGGTCTTCATGTCGATGTCGGCATAGAAGGCGACATCTGCGGCGACGCGGCTGCCGATCTCCATGATGACGACGTCGGCCTGCGAGCGGTTCTGGAAGGAATGGCCGTTCTCGTCGCAAGCCTTGAACCCGGCCGCATCGCCGGCCCTCAGCAGCTCCTCGCCGTCGTCGCTGACCAGCGTCACCTCCCCCGCGACCACGTAGATCAGCTCGTCCTCGTGGCTGTGCCAATGGCGCTGGCTCGACCATGCGCCGGGCGGCAGCGTGCACAGGTTGACGCCGAACTGGGTCAGCCCGGCCGCGTCGCCGAGACGGATGCGCCGCCGCCTCCGGCACGGTTCGTCGAAGGGCGGCGGATAGAGCGTGCCGGCGGTCACCGGCGCCTTTGCAAGGTCGATCTTGCTGGTCACTGATACCCCCTCACACATTCAACAGCAGGTACTCGCGCTCCCACGGGCTGATCACCTGCATGAAGGTCTCGAACTCGGCCTGCTTGATCGCCCGGTAGGTGGCGATGAAATGCTGGCCGAAGATCTCGACCAGTTCCTCGCATTCCTCGAACAAGGCCACCGCCTCCAGCAAACCGCGCGGCAGCACCACCTCCTCGTCGTTGGCCCCGCCGGAGACCGGCTCGGAGGCCTTCAGTCCCTCGGTCATGCCGAGATAGCCGCAGGCCAGCGATGCCGCGACGGCCAGGTAGGGATTGGCATCCGACGACGGGATGCGGTTCTCGACCCGCCGCCCCTCCGGCGACGAGTTCGGCACCCTGAGACCGACCGTGCGGTTGTCGTAGCCCCACATGGTGTTGACCGGCGCCGAGCCCGACGGGATCAGCCGCCGGTAGGAGTTGACGTAAGGCGCCAGCATGCAGGTCACCGCCGGCAGGTATTTCTGCGAGCCGCCGATGAAGGCGAAGAACTCCGCCGTCGGGTCGCCGTTCTCGTCGGAGAAGATGTTGCGGCCGGCGGCATCGACGATCGACTGGTGGATGTGCATCGAGGAGCCCGGCTCGCGGCTCATCGGCTTGGCCATGAAGGTGGCGTACATGTCGTGCCGCAGCGCCGCCTCGCGGATCGTCCGCTTGAACTGGAACACCTGGTCGGCGAGCACCACCGGCTCGCCGTGCCTGAGGTTGATCTCCATCTGGGCGGCGCCTTCCTCGTGGATGAGCGTGTCGATCTCCAGCTCCTGCGCCGCCGAAAAATCGTAGATGTCGTCGAACAGGTCGTCGAATTCGTTGACGGCGGCGATCGAATAGGACTGGCGCGCCGACTCCGGCCGTCCCGAGCGCCCGCTCGGCGGCTCCAGCGGATAGTCGGGATCGGTATTCGGCTTGACCAGATAGAACTCGATCTCCGGCGCCACCACCGGCCGCCAGCCGCGCACCGCATACATTTCGACGATGCGGCGCAACACCTGCCGCGGCGCGATTTCGACCGGCCGGCCGTCGGCGTGGTAGGCGTCGTGGATGATCTGGGCGGTCGGGTCCTCCTCCCACGGCACCACCGTCAGCGTCGCGAAATCCGGCTCGAGCAGAACGTCGCGGTCGGCACGGTCGTTGGAGAACAGTTCGTCGTCCTTGGGCCAGTCGCCGGCGATCGTCTGGGTGAAGATCGATCCCGGCATGGCCATGGTCGGCCCGGCCAGAAACTTGGCCACCGGCATCATCTTGCCGCGCGCCACCCCGGCCTGGTCCGGCACCACGCACTCGATGTCTTCGATGTGGCGCTCGTCCAGCCACTTGCGCGCCTTGTCCAGCGAGGCGAGGCCGCGTCCCGGCGCGGCTGTCTTCCTGGTTGTCTTCTTCCTTGCCACCGATCACCTGTTGCCGGCGGAAACGGCCGAATCCCCCTGGGTCTCGCGCCGCATCCCGGTCGAAAAAATCATTCCGTCACGGATTGCTCGTCGCCGTTCCGCCGCGACCGCACATCGTCACGCCCGCGCAATAGTAGCATAGCGCGCCGCATTGGCGGTTGTTGTTGACCGCGATCAACCTTAACGTTGCCTTGCAAGACTGGGTAGATGGGGGGCAGCGGCGGCGACAGACACGGCCCGGCCCCACCGACAGGGAGAGACCGAATGCGCTTGTTCTTGCAGGGCGTTCTGCCGATCGTTCTCGTGGTCACGGCGACGGCGACGGCCGCGTCGGCGGCGGACAAGGTCGTCAACGTCTACAACTGGTCCGACTACATCGGCGAAACGGTGCTCGACGACTTCACCAAGGCCACCGGCATCAAGGTGGTTTACGACGTCTACGATTCGATGGAGACGCTCGAGGCCAAGCTCTATCCGGGCGGCTCCGGCTACGACGTGGTCGTGCCGACCGACCGCAACATGCAGCGCATGATCCAGGCCGGCATCCTGCAGAAGCTCGACAAGTCGAAGCTTCCCAACGCCGTTCATCAGTGGAAGCTGATCGCCGATCGTCTCGCCGTATACGATCCCGGCAACCAGTACGCCGAGAACTACATGTGGGGCACCACCGGCATCGGCTACAACGTCGACAAGATCAAGGCGGCCATGCCCGACGCGCCGGTCGATTCGTGGGCGATGGTCTTCGACCCCAGCGTCATCGCCAAGTTCAAGGGCTGCGGCGTCGATTTCCTCGATTCGCCCGACGATCTGTTTCCGGCGGCCCTCGCCTACCTCGGCCTCGATCCCAATTCCAAGCAGGAGGCCGACCTGCGCAAGGCCGCCGACCTGCTCAAAACCGTCACGCCTTATGTGCAGAAGTTCCACTCCTCCGAGTACATCAACGACCTGGCCAATGGCGACATCTGCTTGGCCGTCGGTTATTCCGGCGACGTGCTGCAGGCACGCGACCGTGCCTCCGAGGCCAACAACGGCGTGACGATCGCCTACTCCATTCCCAAGGAAGGCGCTCTGATGTGGTTCGACTCGATGGTGATCCCCAAGGACGCGCCCCATCCTGACGCGGCCTATGCCTTCATCAACTACATGATGACTCCGCAGGTGGCGGCCGCCAACTCGAACTACGTCGACTACGCCAACGGCAACAAGGACTCCCAGCCGCTGCTCGATCCGGCGGTGTTCGGCGATCCCGAGATCTATCCGCCGCAATCGGTGCTGGACAAGTTGTTCACCACGACCACAAACGACCAGAAGACCCAGCGCATGGTTACTCGCTTGTGGACATCGGTGAAGACCGGTCAATAGGCGCAAGGCGGTAGGGGCGGCGGCGCGCCGGCTTCGGCGCCGCCGATCGGGGAAGCATCATG
>CAZSWL010000322.1:0-2878 GCA_964610725.1 uncultured Bauldia sp. | reverse complement strand
CGTCGTGTGATGTGATTGGTCATTGAGCATCCTCCACTCGGTTATGTCGCCCGCATTCGGGCGCCGTTCTCTCTTGCCTGCCGCTACTTTCCGGCGGCCGCTCCCTTCTTGGGTGCACTTAGGGTGACCGGCACCATCGCAAAGAATTTCCACTCATCGCCGCTGGCGAAAAACATTATCATACTAGTTCCCCTTAGCAATCCAGTCCCCCTTGGCGATGGTGGCTGGGGCGTGGCGGACCGGCGCGCGGGCTAGAGCGTTGCTTCGATCATGGCGCGCAGCTCCGGCGTCACCTCGGGCATGATGCCGAACCAGGCATGAAAGGCCGGCCGCGCCTGGTGCAGCAGCATGCCGAGGCCGTTGACCGTCCGGTTGCCGCGCCGGCGTGCCGCCGCCAGCAGCGCGGTCTCGCGCGGGATATAGATAATGTCCGCGACAAGGGCGGTCGTCGGCAACTTGGCGAGCCGGATATCGAGGGCGGGGCGCCCGACCATGCCCTGGCTTGTGGCGTTGACAAGCATGGCGGCGCGTTCCAGCCCGTCGTGGCGCGCCTCCCACGAATAGGCCTTCACCGCACCGCCGAAATCCTGCGCCAGCGTCTTGGCGTGGTCGTAAGTCCGGTTGAAAAGCCTGAGCTCGCGCGCGCCCTTTTGGATCAGGCTGTCGACGACCGCGCGCGCGCCGCCGCCCGCGCCGAGCACCACGATCGGTCCGGCGTCGGCGCGCCAGTCCGGCTTGGCTTCGCGCATGGATTCGATGAAGCCGAAACCGTCGTTGTTGCCGCCGTCGAGCGAGCCGTCCGCGTTGACCACGATGCAGTTGACCGCTCCGATTCGCTTCGCCGCCGGCGTCAGGCTGTCGACGATGCCGATGACCGCCTGTTTGTGCGGGATCGTCACGTTGCATCCCGAGAAGCCGAGGGCCGGCAGGGCACGCACGGCGGCCTCCAGTCCTGGTGGCTTGATGGCAAGCGGCACGTAGGAGCCCTTGAGGCCGTGCTTGGCCAGCCAATAGTTGTGGAGGGCGGGCGAGCGCGAGTGCATGACCGGCCACCCCATCACGCCGGCGAGGAGGTAGCGCTCCTGCGTCACGATTGTTGCTTCCGTCGGGGCATGGTTGCGCGCTGATAGCACAGGCACGAGGGGCCTGCCATCGATGAGCGGGGCGCGCCATGGGCGCAATCGGCGCCCTCGTTTGGACCCAAATGGTGCCGACAGCCGATCGGTGATGGCCGGTGCGGCACCGCGCGAATCTGTCCGACATCTTTTTCGACAGCGCGGGCCGCGCTTGTTCGCGCGAGCTTTCGTAGAATAAAGTAATCGCGGACCCACGGGCGACAGGGAGCAACCGGGCGTCCGCTTGACAGTTCCCAAGGGAGGAAATCGCAAATGCGCAATGTAGTGAAACTGCTCGCGTTCACCGCCCTCGGTACGGGCGTGATCGTCGGCTCGGCGCTCGCCGACACCAGCGGCAAGAAGATCGCCTTCTCCAACAACTATGCCGGCAACTCGTGGCGGCAGGCGATGTTGAAGAGCTACGACATCGTCACCAAGAAGGCGGTCGCCGACGGCGTGGTCGCCGCCGCCGACGTGTTCACCACCGCCGACCAGGAAGTGCCGACTCAGGCGGCGCAGATCCAGAACCTGATCCTGCAAGGCTACGACGCCATCGTCATCAACGCCGCGTCGCCTGACGCGCTCAACGGCGCCATCAAGCAGGCCTGCGACGCCGGCATCGTGGTGGTTTCGTTCGACGGCATCGTGACGGCGCCGTGCGCCTATCGGGTGGTCGTCGACTTCGAGGACATGGGCAAGCAGGAAGTCGTGCAGATGGCCAACTTCCAGCCGAACGGCGGCAATCTGCTCGAGATCCGCGGACTCGCCGGCACCTCGATCGACGACGCGATCCACAAGGGCATCGTGGAGGGCGTGGCCGCCAATCCCCAGTTCAAGATCGTCGGCTCGGTCACCGGCAACTGGGACCAGACGACGGCGCAGAAAGCGGTGGCGACCGTGCTGCCGTCGCTGCCGGACACCGTCGGCGTGGTCGATCAGGGCGGCGATGGCTACGGTGCCGCGCAGGCGTTCGCGGCGGCGGGCCGGCCGCGTCCGACCATCATCATGGGTAACCGCCAGGACGAGTTGCAGTGGTGGAAGGAGCAGAAGGACAAGGACGGCTACGTGACATGGTCGGCGTCGATCGCGCCGGGCCTGTCGACGCTGGCCTTCTGGGTCGCCCAGCAGGTGCTCGACGGCCGTACCGATGTGCCGCACGACATGCTGGTGCCCTACCTCGCCTTCACCCAGGACGACTTCGAGCAGGTGCTGCCCACCATCGCGAAGGGCGGCGTCGCCAGCCACGAGTACACCCAAGACGACGCCATCGCGGCGATCAAGGCCAACATGAAATAGAAAGGGTTGCCTGAGGCGGCAGCGGTCAACATCATCGGCCGCAGTGGGGCCCCGGCTGGCGATGGCCGATTCGAAAGCTGCAATCGTCAATCTGGACGGCGTCGAAAAGCACTTCGGCGCCGTCCACGCACTTGACGGCGTCGACTTTGCCGTCAATGCCGGCGAGTGCATCGGGCTGGTCGGTCACAACGGCGCCGGCAAGTCGACACTGATGAACGTGCTCGCCGGGACGCTGGCGCCCGATCACGGCACCATCGTCGTCGGCGGCGAGCGGCGGAGCGCCTATTCGGTAGCCCTCGCCCAGAAGCTCGGCATCCGCTGCGTCTTTCAGGAGCTGTCGCTGTGCCCGAACCTCACCGTGGCCGAGAATGCCCGCATCAACCATCCCGGCCTCACCGGTTTGGGATGGCGGCGGCGGGCCGGCCGCGTCCGACCATCATCATGGGTAACCGCCAGGACGAGTTGCA
>CAZSWL010000321.1:0-7432 GCA_964610725.1 uncultured Bauldia sp. | reverse complement strand
CCCCACCGGGTGGCGAAGATGTCCGGCATCGGCTGCTCGTCGAAGACGCCGACCTATTTTCTCGGCCAGAGCCACGGCTTCAACAGCGTCCACGGCCGCATGCCGGCGGTGGCCACCGGGGCGAGCCTGGCCAACCGCGATCTCGTCTATCTCGGCGTCTCCGGCGACGGCGATTCGGCCTCGATCGGCCTCAGCCACTTCGCCCATTGCCTCAGGCGCGGCGTCAAGATGGTCTATATCCTGGAGAACAATGGCGTCTACGGCCTGACCAAGGGGCAGTTCTCGGCCACCGCGGATATCGGCTCGGTATCCAAGCAGGGGGTCCGCAACAACGACGAGCCGATCGACCTGATATCGATGGCCATCCTGCTTGGCGCTACCTACGTGGCGCGCAGCTTCTCCGGCGACAAACGGCAACTGGTACCGCTGATCAAGGGCGCCATTCATCACCGCGGCATCGGCTTCATCGACGTGATCAGCCCGTGCGTCGCCTTCAACAACCATCCCGGCTCGACCAAGAGCTTCGACTACGTGCGCGCCCACAACGACGCGGTCAATGCCCTCGACCTGATGATCGATCGCGACGAGATCGTGATCGACCACGAGCCCGGCACGGTGGTCGAGGTCACCCAGCACGATGGCTCGGTGCTGAGGCTGCGCAAGATCGAGGAGGATTACGACGCTACCGACCGGCTGGCGGCGCTGGGCTACGTCCAGCACGGGCATGCTGCCGGCGAAGTGGTTACCGGCCTTCTCTATGTCAACCATGAGATGGGCGACCTCAACGACCGCATGAACACGGTTGACGTGCCGCTCAATTCGCTCGGGGACGCCGAGCTTTGCCCGGGCAGCGCGGCGCTGGACACGATCAACGCCGCCCTGAGGTAGCGCCCGCCCCGCTTGCTCCCGGGTTCGCGCGTCGATATAGCGGCGGCGCACAGGCCCGCGACGCCCGGAAATCAGCCATGGACGCCAACGTCATCGACGCCCTTGCCGCGGCGGAGGTGCTGGTGGTCGGCGACGTCCTGCTGGACCGCTTCGTCGAAGGCAAAGTGACGCGCATCTCGCGCGAGGCCCCGGTGCCGGTGCTCAAATACGGCGCGACGCGGGCCCATCTCGGCGGCGCCAGCAACGTTGCCGCCAATATCCTTGCCTACGGCGGCGCCGTGACCCTGGTCGGGTTGACCGGAGCGGACGCAGCAGCCGATGAACTTGCCCAACTCTGTGGTGCGTTTCCCCGTCTCACGACCCGTCTGGTGGCCGACGCCAGCCGCCCGACCACGGTCAAGACACGCTACGTCGTCGGCTGGCAGCAGTTGTTGTGCGTCGATTCGGACGACACGCGCCCGGTGCGGCCCGCCGTCCGCGATCAGCTCGTCAAGGCGGCCGAGGCCGCCGTCGCCGCGAGTGGAGCCGTCGTTCTTTCGGACTACGCGCGCGGTGCCTTCGACGCGGCATCGATCGCGGCTGTCATTGCAGCAGGCCGGGCCGCCGCCAAGCCGGTGATCGTCGATCCGCGTCACGCGAGCGCCCAGGCGTACGCCGGCGCCACCGTGGTCACTCCCAACCGCGACGAGATGTTCGTCTTCACCGGCATCGGCGTCGACGACGACGCCTCCGCGGTGGCCGCGTGCACCCGGATGCTTGAAGCGGTCGCGGTCGACGCGGTGCTGGTCACCCGCGGCGCCGACGGCATGACGCTGCTCGAACGCGGCGGCGAACCCCTGCACGTGCGCGCCGAGACCCACCGCGTGTTCGATGTGACCGGTGCCGGCGACACGGTGACGGCGACGCTGGCCGCCGCCCTTTCGGGTGGCATTCCCCTCGCCGACGCCGTCAGGCTGGCGAATGTCGCCGCCGGCATCGTCGTGGCCAAGCCGGGCACGGCGACGGTGACCCCGCACGAGTTGCGTCACGGACTCGGCGCGGCGATGGGCGATCGCGTCGTCGACCGGGAGACGGCGGTCGCGCAGGTCGCGCTGTGGCAGCGACTGGGACTGAAGGTCGGCTTCACCAACGGTGTCTTCGACCTCGTCCATCGCGGCCACCTTTACTCGCTGGAACAGGCGTCGCGACGCGGCGATCGACTGGTGGTGGGCCTCAATGCGGACGGCTCGGCGCGGAGGCTGAAGGGGTCGGGCCGACCGGTGCAGGACCAGGCGACGCGGGCGGCCGTGCTGGCGGCGATCCGCTTCGTCGACCTGGTGGTCGTCTTTGATGACGATACGCCGGAGGGTTTGATCCGGGCGCTGAAGCCCGACCTGCTGTTCAAGGGCGCCGACTACGCCGGCAGCGAGGTTCCCGGCGCCGCTTTCGTCGCGGCCAATGGCGGCACGGTGGCGTTGTTGCCGCTCCTGGAAGGCTACAGCACCACCGGAACGGTGAAGCGGGTGCGTGGGGAGGACTGAGGCGCCCTCGCCGGCCTGGCGAGAGCAGGCGCGCGGCGCCATGTCGGGTGGCGGTCGCGTCGCGGCCTTGCTAGGGTCGCCGCAAGGTGACGGCAGTGGAGCGCGCGCGAGCGTCGAGAACCCGGTGATGGGGACAACGTTGGTCTTGACCTTTGTCGCCAGGGACGCGCCGGGCCTGGTGGAGAAGCTCTCCCGCGCGGTGAGCGAGGCCGGCGGCAACTGGCTGGAAAGCCGCATGGCGCATCTGGCGGAGAAGTTTGCCGGGATCGCCAGGATCGAAATCCCCGTCGAGCGCGTCGCCGGATTCAAGGATGGCCTGGCGGCTCTCGAACGGGCGGGCTTCCGCCTCACCGTCGAAGAGGCGAGCGGCGAGGCCCCACCGGCCGGAAGCCTGCTGACGCTCGATCTGGTCGGTCCCGATCAATCCGGCATCGTGCGCGATATTTCGCGCTGCCTCGCCGAACGCAACGTCAGCGTTGAGGAAATGGAGACCGACATTCGCGAGGCGCCGATGGGCGGCGCGTCCTTGTTCTATGCGCGCGCGTTGGTCCGCGCGCCGACCGAGTTGGACAAGGGCGAGCTCCGCCACGCCCTGGAGGGACTGGGCGCCGCGCTGATGGTGGACATCACCCTTCGCGAGGGCGAGTCGTGACCGGCCGCGCGTCTCGCGGTCTGGTCGTGGCGCCGCGTGGGCGACGCTGGCGTTCTTCCGGCCCGACGGATTGCGCTATATCAAGGCCCGAGACGACCACTCTTTCTCACAACATGCAACGGACCTGCCGAGGAGGCGCGGCATGAGCCTGATACCCAAAGACCTGACCCCGGTGCTGCAGGAAACCACGGCCAAGGGCGTCGGACCGATCCGCTGGCAGCATCCTGCCTGGGTCGATCATCTGCCGCCATGCAACGAGGCGTGCCCGGCCGGCGAGAACATCCAGGGCTGGCTCGCCGAAACGCGCGATGGAAACTTCGAGAAGGCTTGGCGGATCCTCACCGCCGACAATCCGCTGCCCGGCATCCACGGGCGCGCCTGCTATCACCCGTGCGAGACGAGCTGCAACCGCAAGGATCTCGACGAGGCGGTGGCGATCCATGTCGTCGAGCGGTTCCTCGGCGATCTCGCCGTCGAGAACAACTGGTCGACCGCGACCGCGCCCGACAGCGGCAAACGCGTGCTGGTGGTCGGCGCCGGTCCGGCCGGGCTTTCGTGCGCGTGGCATCTGCGCCGTTTCGGCCATGGGGTCGAAATCCGCGACTACATGGGCGAGGCGGGCGGCATGCTTCACTATGGCATCCCGGCCTACCGCCTGCCGCGCGACCAACTGCGCATCGAGATTGGACGGATCGCGGCGACCGGCGTCACCTTCACCATGAACACGCGGGTGGAGGATCTGCTCGCTGACATGAACGCCGGCGGCTTCGACGCCGCCTTCATTGCCATCGGCACCCATGCAGGCAACCACCTCGACATCCCGGCCGTCGACGGCCGCGAGATGGTCGATGCGGTCACCATGTTTGAGCAGGTCGAGGCCGGCAACGCGCCGAAACTCGGCCGGGTGGTCGGCGTCATCGGCGGCGGCAACACGGCGATGGACGCCGCCCGCGTCGCCAAGCGCCTCGGCGCTCAGGAAGCCATCCTCATCTACCGCCGCGACCGCGCTCACATGCGCGCCGACCCCTATGAGGCCGACGAGGCGTTCCTCGAGGGGGTCAAGGCGAAGTGGCTGCACACCCCTACCCGCTTCGGCAAGGAAGGCGTGACGGTGGAGCGCATCGTGCTGGGCGACGACGGGACGCTAGCACCGACCGGAGAGCTGGAGACGCTGCCGGTCGACGCTCTGGTGCTGGCCCTCGGCCAGCACGCCGAGGCCGGTTTCCTGCACAAGGTGCCCGGCATCGAGATCGGCAGCAGCGAGAGCGTCGTGGTCGACAAGCAGATGATGACCGGCCATCCCGGCATCTTCGCCGGCGGCGATCTCATCGGCGGCCTGATGACCATGACCGCTGCCACCGGTCACGGCAAGAAGGCGGCGCGGGCGATCAACGCCTGGCTTAGAGGCCGCGTCTATGAGGCGCCTGCCAAGTCGTCGACGATCGGATTCGAGAAGCTCAACCTGCCGCTCTACCTCGACGCTGGACGCTCGCGGCCGAGCGAGCTGCCGGTGCAGCTGCGCCAGGGCTTCGCCGAGGTCGTGGCCGGGATCGACGCCCGCCAGGCGCGCTACGAGGCCGATCGCTGCCTGTCGTGCGGCAATTGTTTCGAATGTGACAATTGCCTGGCTGCGTGCCCCGACCAGGCGATCACCTACCTCGGCAAGGGCAGCAAATATGCCGTCGACCTGACGCTGTGCACCGGTTGCGCCGTTTGTTTCGACCAGTGTCCGTGCCACGCTATCGAGATGGAGTCGGAGCCGGACGTGTCGCGCGCCGGCGAAACAAAGCACGCGCCTGCCGGCTTCAAGGTGCGCGCCTAGAGGACGAAATGACCACCGATACGATGGACGGCAATAGCGCCGTCGCTCACGTCGCCTACCGGATCAACGAAGTCTGCGCGATCTTCCCGATCACGCCCTCCTCCCCCATGGCCGAGCTCGCCGACGAGTGGTCGTCGAAGGGCATCCCCAATATCTGGGGCAACGTGCCGGTGGTCCAGGAGATGCAGTCGGAAGGCGGCGCCGCCGGCGCCGTTCACGGCTCGCTGCAATCGGGGGCGCTGACGACCACCTTCACGGCGTCGCAGGGGCTGCTCCTCATGCTGCCCAACATGTTCAAGATCGCCGGCGAGCTGACGCCGACGGTGTTCCACGTCGCGGCGCGGTCGCTCGCCACGCAGGCGCTGTCCATCTTCGGCGACCACCAGGACATCATGGCGGTGCGCTCGGCCGGCTTTGCCATGCTCGGTGCCGCCTCCGTGCAGGAGGCGCACGACCTCGCGTTGGTTGCGCAGGCGGCGACGCTGGAGTCGCGCGTGCCCTTCATCCACTTCATGGACGGCTTCCGCACCTCGCACGAGGTCAACAAGCTGACCCTCGTCCCCGACGAAGCGATCCGCGCGATGATCGACGATGATCTGGTGCGCGCCCACCGTGCCCGGGCGCTCAGCCCGGAGCATCCGGTCGTGCGCGGCACCGCCCACAATCCCGACACCTACTTTCAGTCACGCGAAACGGTGAACCCGTTCTATGAACGGGTTGTCCCCATCGTCCAGCAGGCCATGGACAAGTTCAAAACACTCACCGGCAGGGCCTATCAGGTGGTCCAGTACACCGGTCATCCGCAGGCCGAGCGGGTGGTGGTGTCGATGGGCTCGGGGGCCGAAGTCGTCCGCGAAACGGCGCATTACCTTGCTTCCCAGGGCGAGAAGGTGGGCGCCCTGCAGATCGTGCTCTACCGGCCGTTCCCGGTCGAGCAGTTCCTCAGCGCGTTGCCACAATCTGTTGAATCGATTGCTGTTTTGGACCGCCTCAAGGAGGTCGGCGCGACCGGCGAGCCGCTCTATCAGGACGTGGTCATCGCCATCGCCCAAAGCGGCAGAAACGCCAAGGTTTTCGGCGGTCGCTACGGCCTGTCGTCGAAGGAATTCCATCCCGGCATGGTCAAGGCGGTCTTCGACGAGCTCGGCAAGCCGGCCCCCAAGCAGGGCTTCACCATCGGGATCAACGACGACGTCTCCGGAACCAGCCTCGCCTTCGACCGCGACCTTGACATTGAGCCGCCCGACACGGCACGCGCACTCTTCTTCGGCCTCGGCGCCGACGGCACGGTCGGCGCCAACAAGAACAGCGTCAAGATCCTGGCCGAGGACGATAATCGCTATGCGCAAGGCTACTTCGTCTACGATTCCCACAAGTCGGGTGCAGAAACCATCTCTCATCTGAGATTCGGCAAACAGCCGATCCGGGCGCCCTATCTCATCCGCCACGCGGGTTTCGTCGCCTGCCACAAGTTCGAGTTCCTGACCAAGCGCGATGTGCTGGGCGCGGCCCAGCCCGGCGCCACTTTCCTGCTCAACGCCCCCTACCCCGCGAGCGAGGTGTGGGACCATCTGCCGCGCCCGGTCCAGCACCAGATCATCGAAAAGAAGCTCCGCTTCTACGTCATCGACGCCACCGCGGTCGCTCAGGAACTCGGCCTCGGTCCGCGGGTCAACACCATCCTGCAGACCTGCTTCTTCGCGATCTCGGGCGTGCTGCCACGCGAAGAAGCCATCGCCGAGATCAAGCATTCCATCGAGAAGGCCTACGGCCGCAAAGGTGGCAGCATCGTCAGGAAGAACTTCGCCGCGGTGGACGCAGCGCTGGCGCACCTGGCGGAAGTGACCGTGCCCGGCGGCGCCACCAGCACGACCGAAATTCCCCCGCTGGTGCCCGACGATGCCCCTGCTTTCGTGCGCGAAGTGACTGCCGTGATGATGGCCGGCCGCGGTGACGACATTCCGGTGAGCGCGATGCCGGTCGACGGCACCTTCCCGCTGGGCACCACCGCCTACGAAAAGCGCAACATCGCGATCGAAGTGCCGGAGTGGGACGCGGACCTCTGCATCCAGTGCGGGCAATGCTCGATCGTGTGCCCGCATAGTGTGATCCGCGCCAAATACTACGAGGAGGACGCGCTTGCCGGCGCGCCGAAGGATTTTCCGTCGGCGCCGGTCAACGCCCGTGGCTTCCCCGGCAGCCACTTCACACTTCAGATTTACGTCGAAGACTGCACCGGCTGCGCGCTGTGTGTCGAGAATTGCCCGGCGATCAGTCCGACCGATCCCGGCCACAAGGCCATCAACATGGTCGACAAGCGTCCGCTCCTGGAACGCGAGCGCACCAACGTCGCCTTCTTCCAGACATTGCCGCTGCCGGATCGGGCCCGCGTCAACTTCGCCAACGTTCGCGGCGTCCAGTTTCTCGATCCGCTTTTCGAGTTCAACGGCGCGTGCGCCGGCTGCGGCGAGACGCCGTACCTGAAGCTGCTCAGCCAGCTTTTCGGCGACCGGCTGCAGATCGCCAACGCCACCGGCTGCTCGTCGATCT
>CAZSWL010000320.1:0-5441 GCA_964610725.1 uncultured Bauldia sp. | reverse complement strand
ATCCAGATCGCGATGAACACGCCGAACCCGATGATGAAGCTCCACGAGCCACCGATCTCGGCGACCTTGTCGGCGAGGCGCTGGCCGAAGGTCTTCGTCTTCTGAATCTCGACATTGATGTTGCGCGATACCGCCAGCCGCTTGACCGCGCGCTCGATCACTGTCTTCTCGCGCGGCCTGAGCTCGCCCTCGTCGAGGTCGAGAAGCTGCTTGGCGAGGTCGGCGATCGTGGTCGTGGTGGTGGCGGCGGTGGTCGTGGCGGTGCTAGCGGTCTTCGTCGACTTGGTGGCCATGAGTTGTCTCCCGCCGCGGCGCGTGCTGCCCGCGGGCAACCCGATCATAGCGCGGATCGGGTAGCGCCCCGACGTCCGAAGCCGGCTGTGCGGGCCAGCCGCCGCGCGAATCTAGGCTTTCGGCTTGCCGCTCTTCTTCGCCGAGGCGGCGCGCCGGGGCGCGGCCGGTTTCTTGGCCCGCGCCGCCGGCTTCTTCGGCGCCGGCTCGCCATCGCCCTCGCGCACCACCTCGAGCTTGACCCGTGTCACCAGCGCCGCGATGGCACCAAGCACGGCGAGCCACGGGGCGGCGATCGCCACCGCGCCGCCGGCGAGCACGCCGACGGTCAGCGGCATCTCGAAGATGACTTTGCCGCCGGCCGCTTTGACGCGCACCTCGCGCACGTTGCCCTCGGCGATCAGCGCCTTGACCCGCTCGATCAGCTGGCCGCCGGCGATCTCGATCTCCTCCGTCCACGTCCGCTTGCGGCCATCGTTCTTGTCGTCACTCATGCCAGCCTCCTTGTCGGGCGCGCAATTCATCGCTTTACGATGGCACCGGCGATAGCATGCCCGCGTTGACGCATGTCAACCGCTAATGATCTGTCACGGCCGTTCGCGCTCAGCCGCGGCGACGGCCGAAGCTCCGTTGCGGGCGCTGCTCGCCGCCCTGCCGCTCATCGCCCGGCTGGGCGGGCGCCGATTGCGACGGCTCGCCCGCGGGTTCCGGCACCGGCGCGTCCGCCGGCGGCAGCGTCCCGTTCGCCCGCGCCTCCTCGAGGTATCTGGCGATGATGTCGTCGGCCGGGCTCGGCCCCTCCTCGACGGCGGCAGCGCCGCGCGCGGCGATCTGGGCGGCGTGCAGGTCGGCGTAGGTCTTGGCGTCGGTGATGGCGACGAAGCTGCGGCCGTCCTTGAGGCGGACGCTGAACACCACGTCCTTGACCTTGGTGACGGCGTAGATGCCTGCCGCCAGCCCCGCCGGGCCGGCGCCGAGCAGGCCGTTGGCGCTCAGCTTCAGCGCCTGCTTGAGCACCTTGGAGCGGTCGTCCCTGACGGCGTCCATCTCGGCCACCTCGGCGAGCGGCACCACCACCTTGAGGCCGGGTCGATCGGGGTCCGGCAGCAAGAGGTCGTCGGCGCCGTAGCTGATCGCAAGATCGCTGCCGAAGTCGCCTTCCTTGAGGGTAATCATGGCCACCTGCCGTTGCCGTCGCGCCATGCTGCCCGGCGAAACTTAACGGCGGGTAAGCCGCCGGCGGCGTGCGCCCCCGCTCACAGGGACGCCGCCGCGAAGGTGTTGCAGATGGTCTCGTTTCCGCTGTTGTAGCCGCGCTTGAACCACCGGCTCCGCTGCGCCGCGGTGCCGTGGGTGAAGCTTTCCGGCACGACGTAACCCTGGCTCCTGCGCTGCAGGGTATCGTCGCCGATCTGGGCGGCGGCGTTCAACGCCTCGTCGATGTCGCCGACGTCGAGGATGCCCCTGGCCTCCGCCGCGTGCGCCCACACGCCGGCGTAGCAGTCGGCCTGCAGCTCCAGTCGCACCGACAGCGCGTTGGCGTCCGCCCGGCCCGCCCGCGCGCGCAACTCATTGACCTTGCCGAGGGTGCCGAACAGGTTCTGCACGTGGTGGCCGACCTCGTGGGCGATGACGTAGGCCTCGGCGAAGTCGCCCGGGGCGTTGAACTGCTCGCGCAGCTGACGGTAGAAGGCGAGGTCGATGTAGACCTTGGCATCGCTGGGGCAATAGAAGGGACCGGTGGCCGAACTGGCGAAGCCGCACGCCGACGCGGTCGAGCCGGTGAACAGCACCAGCGTCGGATCGACGTAGCGCCTGCTTTGGCTGGCGAAGATCTGCTGCCAGGTGTCCTCGGTGTCGGCGAGCACGGCGGCGACGAACTGTCCGGGCTCGTCCGACGGCGTGCCGGTGGGGCCGCTGTCGCTGTGGCTGCCGCTGGTGGCGAGACCGCCGCCCTCGATTTGGCCGAGCAGGTCGATCGGGTTGACCCCGGCGATCCAGCCGACGATCAGGATGACGGCGATGGCGCCGATGCCGAGGCCGCCGCCGACCCGGCCGCCGCCGGGCAGCCCGATCGGGAAGCGGCCGCGGCTGCCGGGGCCGTAGGTGAAGCCGCCCTCGCCGCGGCGGTCCTCGATGTTGCTTGACTGGCGTCGCCCTTGCCAACGCATGCCATCGCCCTCCGCAACGCCCCGCCGCCCGACATTACAGGCGCCGGGCCGCCGCTCCAAGAACCCGGCTCACCACGCCAGCGACTTGCCGTCGAGGGCGGCGAGCAGCTTGGCGTCGTGCTCGTAGATGTCCCGCCTGAAGCTGACCACACCATTGTCGGACCATGCGGTCTGATAGGTGATGTAGACCGGTATGGGATCGTTCAGGTTGACGATGGTGTTTTTCTGCGACGCAACGACGGCGTCGATTCTTTGCGGATTCCATCCACTGACGCCGCCGACGCGCAGGACCTGGTCGGCGAGTTCGAGCGGACGGGCAAGCCGGATGCAGCCATGGCTGAACGCCCGTTCGCTGCGTGCGAACAGGCCGCGCGACGGGGTGTCGTGCAAATAGACGTCGTGCGGGTTGGGAAACATGATCTTGACGCGACCGAGGGCGTTGTTGGGGCCCGGCCGCTGGCGCAACCGGAACGGAAAATTGCCGGGGCCGTACCTGGCCCAGTCGACCGAGCGCAGGTCGTAGACCTGGTCTCCGCTGACCGCTTCGAATCCCTGCGCCGCCAGATTCGCCGGATTTGTTTTGAGCGAGGGCAGTTCCTCCTTGATCGCGATGTCGCCGGGAACGTTCCAGTAGGGATTGAACTCGACGTAGCGGATGCGATCGCTGAACACCGGCGTGCGGCTGTACGGCTTGCCGACGACGACCCGCATCCGCTCCGCGACGGTGCCCGCGCGCACCCGGCGAAGTTCGAAGCCGGCGATGTTGACGATGACGTACTGGCGGCCGAGGTTCGCCGGCATCCAGCGCCAGCGCTCCATCGTCAACGCGATGCTCGCGATGCGGTCCTCGACCGGAACGTTCATGGCGATCAGCGTCGATCGCCCCGCCAGGCCGTCGACATCAAGCCCGTTTCGCGCCTGGAAGCGTTTCACCGCCTCGACCAGCTGGGGATCGTAGGTGTCGGCATTGCCCGCCGGCCGCGGGTTCGCTCCGTCGGTCAGCGCGAGGCGGGCACGCATC
Organism: uncultured Bauldia sp.; assembly: GCA_964610725.1. GTDB lineage: Bacteria > Pseudomonadota > Alphaproteobacteria > Rhizobiales > Kaistiaceae > JBBDMC01. The sequence goes on along the minus strand of CAZSWL010000320.1, from coordinate 1,958 downwards.
CGCCCCACGCGCGGGTCGCTCATGCCGGGGCGCAGCGTGTCGCCGAGGGGAACGCCGTCCCACCCTCCCCGGGCGGCGAGCGCGCGATAGCGGGCCAGGGCCGCGTGCAGCGCGACGTATTGCGGATTGGCGGGCGACCAGGCGGCGAAGAATTCGCCGAGATCGCGCCGCCGCGATGCGTCCTCGAGCGCCGCCGCCTCATCGAGCGTTCTCCCCTTGAGGAAGAAATCCGGGTCGATCTTGCTCGGCAGGAAGCGCCCGACGCTGAGATCGGAGGTGTATTCGAGCAGCGCCGCGGAGAAGAACAGCTCGATCACCGCAAGGCTGCGCTCGTCGGTCGTGCCGGCGACCTTGAGCAGCGACGCCAGCTGACCGGTGGGATAGTCGTTCGCATCGAGGCCGTCGGAGGCCGCGTCGGTAAGGCGCGCGATCAATTGACTGGCGCGGTTGCCGTCGAGCCACAGCAGCGGCCCGCCGTGTCCTTCGTAGTAGGCGCGCAGCGCCTCGCGCCGCTGCTTGACGGGGAGCGGCAGACCCGGCTCGTGCGCCAACAGATCGATGACGTTGATGCGGATGACCGCAATGTCGCGCGGCGACAAATCGGGCTGCGCCCGCGCCGCCGACGACATCCCCACCCAGGTGAGGACCATCGCGGCGACCAGCGCACCGGCGACCAAGGCGTTCGACCGCACGCCGGGCATCAGGTGAGCGGATCGCGGCATCCTCACGGCGCTCACTCCATCGGCGGGGCGTAGAGGATTCCGCCTTGCGTCCACAAGGCGTTGAGGCCGCGATTGAGTTGCAGCGGCGTATCGCTGCCGACATTGCGATCGAAAATCTCGCCGTAGTTTCCGACGCTGCCGACGACCTTCGCCACCCAGTCGTCGGAAAGGCCAAGCGCCCCGGCCATCGGCTTGCCGAGGGCGATCGCCTCGGCCCTGCCGGCGCCGGCAACGGCTTGCGAGTCGAGCCCCTGCTCCTCGGCGTCGATCAGCGCGAACAGCGTCCAGCGCACCACGTTGATCCACCGGGGATCGTTGTCGCGGGTGACCGGCCCGAGCGGTTCCTTGGAGATCACGTCGCGCAGGATCACGTGGTCGTCTGGCACCGCCAGCAGCGAGCGTTCGGCGGCCAGCGCCGACCGGTCGGCGGTGTAGACGTCGCACTTGCCCTCGGCGTAGGCCTGCCGCGCCGCCGAGCGCTCGGCGAAGCGCAGGAAGGTGACGGTGAGGCCGGCCTTGGCGAAGTAGGCCGCCGCGTTTTCTTCCGTCGTGGTCCCGGTCAGCACGCAGATCGAGGCGCGGTCGAGTTCGAGCGCGCTGGTCGCCCCGTCGATCGCCGGCAGCAGGAAGCCCTGTCCGTCGTAGTAGCTGACGCCGACGAATTCGAGCGGCATGCCGACATCGCGCGACATCGTCCACGTGCTGTTGCGCGACAACAGGTCGATCTTGCCGTCGTCGAGCGCGGCGAACCGGTCCTGCGCCGACAGCGGCACATAGGCGACCCTGTCGGCGTCGCCGAGCACGGCCGCCGCCACCGCCTTGCAGAAATCCACGTCGAAGCCCTGCCACTTCCCCGACGCGTCACGCTCGGAGAAGCCGCGCAGCCCTTCGCTCACCCCGCACGCCAGCTGACCGCGAGCCCGCACGTTGTCGAGGGTTCCCGCCGCCGCCGTCGACACGGGGAGGCAAGACAGCGCCGCGGCGATCACGGCGGCCGACGCGGCCACACAATGCTTTTGACAGGACATCGCATTCCCCGGCTCGTTGACTGAGCGGGAATTATGGCACGCTCGCGCAGCGGAGCCAGAGCGGATATGGCGGGCCCCGGCAGGGTTCCCGCCTCCCGGCTTTTCGCCTATAAGCCCCGCCCAGCCTGAAACCTGGAGGAATCGCGCCCCGGAGCGGTTGACGCGCCGGGGCTTCTTCTCGCCGCCATGCCCAAGCGCACCGACATTT
>CAZSWL010000319.1:0-7635 GCA_964610725.1 uncultured Bauldia sp. | reverse complement strand
AAAAAGGTGCGCCCGCTCGGCAAGGGCGGCGTCATCGCCGGTTTCGCCGGCGCCACGGCCGATGCGTTCACCCTGTTCGAGCGGCTGGAAGCCAAGCTCGAGCAGTACCCGAACCAACTCACCCGCGCCTGCGTCGAGCTTGCCAAGGACTGGCGCACCGACCGCTACCTGCGCCGTCTCGAGGCGATGATGCTGGTCGCCGACCGTTCCACCAGCCTGGTGCTCACCGGCACCGGCGACGTGCTCGAGCCCGAGCACGGCGTCATGGGCATCGGCTCCGGCGGCAACTACGCGCTCGCCGCCGCCCGCGCCCTCGTCGACACCGACATGGACGCCGACACCATCGCCCGCAAGGCGATGGCCATTGCCGCCGAAATCTGCGTCTTCACCAATTCCAACGTAACCATGGAGTCGCTTGCCTCCGACACCTGAGGCCGGCCGGTTTTGTAGAGCGCCAATGACAATCTTTTCGCCCCGCGAGATCGTTTCCGAGCTCGACCGCTTCATCGTCGGGCAGACCGAGGCCAAGCGCGCCGTCGCCATCGCGCTCAGGAACCGCTGGCGCCGCCAGCAGTTGACCGGCGCCATGCGCGAAGAGGTGCTGCCCAAGAACATCCTGATGATCGGCCCGACCGGCATCGGCAAGACCGAGATTTCGCGGCGCCTGGCCAGGCTCGCCGGCGCTCCCTTCCTCAAGGTCGAGGCGACCAAGTTCACCGAGGTCGGCTACGTCGGCCGCGACGTTGAATCGATCATCCGCGACCTGGTCGAGGTCGGTATCGGGCTGGTGCGCGAGCGCCGCCGCAAGGAGGTCACCGCCAAGGCCGAGCTCGCCGCCGAGGAGCGCGTGCTTACCGCGCTGGTCGGCCCCGCCGCCAGCCCGGCGACGCGCGAATCGTTCCGCAAGCGCCTGCGCGGCGGCGAACTTGACGACAAGGAGATCGAGATCGAGGTGCGCGATGCCTCGGGCGGCATTCCATCGTTCGAGATACCTGGCATGCCCGGCGCCAGCGTCGGCGTGATGAACATCGGCGAGATGCTCGGCAAAGCGTTCGGTGGCCGCACCAAGACGCGGCGCATCACCGTCGGCGCCTCGTACGATCTCCTCGTCAACGAGGAATCCGACAAGCTGCTCGACAATGACGAGGTGACCCGCGAAGCGATCGCCGCCGTTGAGAACGATGGTATCGTCTTCCTCGACGAGATCGACAAGATCTGCGCCCGCGAGGGCCGGTTCGGCGCCGACGTCAGCCGCGAGGGTGTCCAGCGCGACCTCTTGCCCCTGATCGAGGGCACGACCGTGGCGACCAAGTACGGACCGGTCAAGACCGACCACGTCCTGTTCATCGCCTCCGGCGCCTTTCACCTCGCCAAGCCGTCCGACCTCCTGCCCGAGCTGCAGGGTCGCCTGCCGATCCGGGTCGAGTTGCATCCGCTCGGCAAGGACGACTTCGTCCGCATACTCACCGAGACCGAGGCCAGCCTGATCAAGCAGTACGTGGCGCTGATGGCCACCGAGGGTCTCGGCCTGGTCTTCACCGACGATGCCATCGACAAGATCGCCTCGTTCGCCGTCGCCATCAATGGCAGCGTCGAGAATATCGGCGCCCGCCGTCTGCAGACGGTCATGGAGCGCGTCCTCGACGAAGTTTCCTTCACCGCCGCCGACATGTCCGGCGACACCATCACCATCGACGGCAAGTACGTCGAGGACCACATCGGCGACCTCGCCCGCAACACCGATCTGTCGCGCTTTATCCTGTGACCTTTTGCCCGCCGTTCGCCTAAACTCGGTCACCGCCGGGTGCTATGATTCGCCTGTTCGCCGGCCCCGCGCCGTGGATGACGCTCGCATGGTCCGCATCAGCCTGTTTCTGCGCCTTGTCTTGACGGTTGTCCTGGCGTTGCCGGCCGGGATCGCCGCCGCCGGCGGCGTCATCCTCGTACCTCCCGGCAACCGCTCGCCCGCACAGCCCGTCATCTCGATCAGCGCCGTCGTGCGCACGGCCGAAACCAGAGGCACCTTCGACGACAAATACAAGCGCATCTACCACCAGCTCGCCGGCAACCATCGCCTGATCGGCAAGATCAAGAAGATCGCCTCGCTCTACGGCATCGATCCCATCCACATGATCGGCGCCATCGTCGGCGAGCACACCTACAACGTCGACGTGTTCGATTCCCTGCAGACCTATTACACCGAGGCGCTCGCCTACCTCGGCGCCCGCCCGCGCTTTGAATACAAGGGCGAGGACATCCGCACCTTCGTCAAGCGGCCACAGTTCGCCGCGTGCGACTCCGCCACCGACGACTACGATTTGTGGATCTGCCGCGAGAACGTGTGGCGCGACAAGTTCAAGGGGCGCACCGTCGACGGCGTCGCCTTCCCCGACGACCGCATGCAGCGGGTCTTCTTCCAGCCCTTCTTCGCCGGGCAGACGTTCGGCATCGGTCAGTTGAGCCCGCTGACCGCGCTGACGGTTTCCGACATTGTCGCCGCCAGGAGTGGGCTGCCCAGGCTCAACCTGTCGCAACCCGGCGAAATCTACCATGCCGTCATGGACCCCGACCTGTCGCTGCACTACATGGCGGCGGTCATCAGCCATGACATCGACATCTACCGCGATGTCGCCGGTTTCGACATTTCGCAAAACCCCGGCATCACCGCCACGCTCTACAACATCGGCGACGCCGTCGACCACGCCCGCGCCCTCGCCGCCGAGAACCGCGAGCGCCAGGCCAAGGACCTTCCCGTCGCCTATCCCCGCGAGAACTACTACGGCTGGCTGATCAACACCCGCCTCGACGAGCTGCGCAAGCTCCTGTGACGACGCTTCAACTGCGGCCGCGCCGCGGCCGGCGCAGGCGCACATAGAGCGCGCCGGCGCCGCCGTGCGCGGGGCCGGCCTCGCCGAAACCGATCACCAGCCCGCGCATCTCCGGTGCCGCCAGCCACAGCGGCACCGCGCGGCGCAGGACGCCGCGCTCCGCCGCCGCGGCGTCTGCCTCGCGAACCGGCCGGCCCTTGCCGGTTATGACGAGAACGATGCGGGCGCCATCGGCCTGCGCGGCGTGCAGGAAGCGGACGAGGCGGTGATGCGCCGCCGCCTGGGTCAGGCCGTGGAGGTCGATGCGCGCGTCGATGGCGGCGCCACCGCGGCCAAGGCGGCTGATGGTGCGCCGGTCGATGGGCGTCAGCGGCGGCACCGTGCCGGCCGGCTGCCTCGGGGTCGGCGCCGGCCGCTTGGCCTGGCCGGTATGCTTCGGCGCCGGCGAGTCCTCCTTGGGCTGCGGCCGGTCGAGGGGTTTGACCGATCGCGTCGCCTGCCGCCACAGGCTGAGCTCGTCCGGGGCGGGATGGCGTCGGCCCTTGCTCATTGCCCGCTCCCCGTCGCGACGAGCACGACGAAACGGCCCGCCGCCCGCATGGCCCCGGCGATCGCGCCGGCTTCGTCGCCCGAGCCGAAGAAGATGTCGCCGCGCGCAGGCCCGACGATCGCCGAACCGGTATCCTGGGCGATCAGCAGTCGGTTGAACGGCCGTGCGTCGGGCAGCGTCGTCTCCACCCACACCGGCGTGTGGAAGCTGTGCACGAGCCGGTCGACGGCAAGGCTGCGGCCGGCGGTGAGCGGCACCTTGGCGGCGGCGATCGGGCCCGCCGCCGGGTCGCTGACCGGCGCCTCGCGGAAGAACACGTAGGAGCGGTTCTTGGCCATCACCGCCGCCGCCTTGTCGGGGTTGGCGTGGAGCCAGGCGCGGATCGTCTGCATGGTGACGCCGGGAGCGACGGCGCCCATCTCGATCAGTACGCGGCCGATTGCCGTGTAGGGGTGGCCGCTCTTGGCCGCGTAGGTGAGCCGCATGACACGGCCGTCGGCGAGGCGAATGCGCGCCGCCCCCTGGACCTGGATGAAGAAGGCGTCGACCGGATCCTCGACGTAGACGAGTTCCAGGCCGCGACCGGCGAGGCATCCCGCCATGATCGCCGCCCGGTCGGGATGCTCGGCGAGGCCGCTGCCGGTCCGGCGGGCGAAGCGGAAGCCGGGGTCGAGCCCGGGCGGATGCTCGCCCGCTGCGATTTCGACGAGGTCCTCGGGGGCGCGGTAGAGCGGCACCGCGAATCGGTCGCTGGCGATGAGCGAACCGGCGACCTCGGGCTCGTAGTAGCCGGTGAAGAAGCCCGCACCTCTCGTCGGCTCCACCGCGAAGGGGAGGAATGCGGTTTCGAAAAACCGCCGTGCCGCCGACGAGGAAGGAGCTCCCATTTCGGCTGCCGCGCGCAGCCGTTCGGCGAGTGCCTGCGGGTCGCCGGCGAGCGGGCGTTGCTTGGGCGGGTGGCTGGCGAGCGCTTCGGCGCCGCGACGAAATGCGGCCACCGCAGCGGCAAGGTCGTCGTCGCCCCAGCCGGCGAGATCGGCGAAGGCGACGGGCACCAGTCGGGCCGGCAGCGCGGTGGTCCGGACGGCCGCCGTCGACACCGCTCTCACTCGACCGATTCGGTCGCCACCAGCTTCCAGTTGGGATCGCGCGCGCCCGCCTCGCGGGCGAAGGTCCAGATGTCGGTCACGTCGCCGACGTGCACCGGGTCGCCGTCGACCACCGCGCCCGAGCGGTCGCGCGTCGCCGAAATGAGCTTCGACAGGAAGCGCACGGTGATCTGCACGGTGGCGGCCTTGACGCTGGCACCGGTTATCTCGGCACGGTCGATGCCGACGAACTTGAACTCGATGGTCTGGCCGCGCGTCTCGCGCTCGTCGATGGCGGCGACGAAGCCGTCGAACACCTCGCGATTGAGCAGCTGCTTGAGCGCCTTGCGGTCGCCCTCGGCAAAGGCGGTTACGATCATCTCGTAGGCACGCTTGGCGCCTTCCAGGAAGGTGTTGGGATCGAAGCCGCGGTCGGCGGCGGCGACCGTTTTGAGGGCGTCGTGCAACGATGAGCCAGCCGGCGCGATCACCTTGATGCGTTCTTCCGTCGCCGGTTCGATGTCCTGCGTCGGCGCGACCTCGCGCGCCGCCGGCCGCCGCGGCAGGTCAATGACCTTGTCGCCGGTCGCCCCGGGCTGGGTCTCACGCCGCGAATAGGGATCGAACGGTGGGCGCTCGTTGCCCGTGCGCCGGCCGAGGACGTTTCTCAACCTGAGGAAAATGATCACCGCGATCCCCAGGAAGATGATCGTGTAGACGTCGATGAAACCGTTCATGCAGGCTGTCCTGACGGCGGACCGCGGCCACTGTGCCCGAAAAGTCGACGAAAAGCGATGTCTAGCATGTAGGAACGTTAAGCCGGGTTACCAGCCCATCGAGGCGACGGCCGGTCCGGCTTGTCACTCCGGGCCGTGCATGCTAGCCCACCGCCACCGGTGCCGGTGGCGTAATCGCGCCGTCCGGCCTGTTATGGTGCAGGAGCGATCATGGCGGACGCGGTCAACGACGGTGAGGCAGAAGCCCCGGCCAACCAGCCCAACCTCGCCGTCGTCGCCCAGTACGTGAAGGACTTCTCCTTCGAAAATCCGGGCGCCCCGGGCACCCTGATAGGCCGTTCGACGCCGCCCAGCATCAACGTCTCGATCGGCGTTCAGCCGAACGCGGCTGGTGGCAACGATGTGGAAGTCGAGCTGCGCATTGAAGCGCGTGCCAACGACGGCGACACCGTCCTGTTCGTCACCGAGCTTGTCTACGCCGGCCTTTTCCGGCTGACCAACATCCCCCAACAGGACGTGGCGCCGATCACGCTCATCGAATGTCCGCGCCTGCTGTTTCCGTTCGCCCGTCAGGTGATGTCCGAGGCGACGCGCAACGGCGGCTTTCCGCCGCTCTTGCTCGATCCGGTCGATTTCGCCTCGCTCTACCGCCAACGCCTCGCCCAGCAACAGCAAGCCGAGCCGCGCACCGGCACCGCCTGAGATCGCTCAGATGGCGAAGCCCGCCTGGCGGGCGAGGTCGACGAGCGCAACCGCCGGTCGCGGCCCGATATGGCCGATCACCTCGGCGGCCGCGATGCCGCCGAGCCGCGCCGCGTCGGCAAGCGCCATCTTGCGCGCCACCCCGTAGAGAAAGCCGGCGGCGAACAGGTCGCCGGCGCCGGTAAGATCGGCGAGCGTCGTCACCGGTGTCGCCGCCACCCTGGTCACGGCGCCGCCGGCGACGACGAGGGCGCCGTCGGCGCCCACCGTGACCGCGGCGAGCGGGCAGTCGCGACCGAGCGCCACCACCGCCGTGTCGAGGTCGGCGGTCTCGTAAAGGGCGCGCAGCTCCGAATCGTTGGCGAACAGGATGTCGATCGTGCCGTCGCGCACGAGTTCGAGGAATTCGTCGCGGTAGCGGTCGACGCAGAACGGGTCGGACAGCGTCAGCGCCACCTTGCGCCCCGCCGCGTGGGCGACCTCGGCGGCGCGGCGGAATGCCTTCTTGGCTTGCGGCGGGTCCCACAGGTAGCCCTCCAGGTAGGTGATCGCCGCGGCCGTCACCACCTCCGGGTCGATGTCGTCGGCAGCGAGCGCCTGGCAGGCGCCGAGGTAGGTATTCATCGTGCGCTCGCCGTCCGGCGTGATCAGGATCATCGAGCGAGCCGTCGGCGCGCCGCCGACAAGCGGTGCCGTGGCGAAGTGGACGCCGGCGGCCTGCATGTCGTGGCGGTAGAAGCGGCCGAGCGTGTCGTCGGCGACCTTGCCGATGAAGGCGACGCGCCCGCCCAGGGAAGCGACGCCGGCCGCGCTGTTGCCGGCCGAGCCGCCGGAGGCCTCGATCGCCGGGCCCATGGCCGCGTACAGCGTTTGTGCCCGCGCCTCGTCGATCAGGTGCATAGTGCCCTTGATGAGCCGGTGGCCGACCAGGAAGTCGTCTTCGGCGCGCGCCATCACGTCGACGATGGCGTTGCCGATGGCGAGCACGTCGAAGCGGATTTCGCTCATGGCGGACGTCACACCGTCTTGTCCGGGTAGCGGCAGAGATCGACGATCAGACAATGCGGGCAATCGGGCGCGCGCGCCTTGCACACGTAGCGCCCGTGCAGGATCAGCCAGTGGTGGGCGTGGCGTTTGTAGGGCTCGGGTATGACGCGTTCGAGACCGTCCTCGACCGCGCGCGGGTCGCGGCCGGGTGCCAGCCCGGTGCGGTTGGCGACCCGGAAGATGTGGGTGTCGACGGCGATCACCGGCTGGCCGAAGGCGGTGTTGAGGACGACGTTGGCGGTCTTGCGGCCGACCCCGGGCAGCGTCTCCAGCTCCGCGCGCGTGCGCGGCACCTCGCCGCCGAAATCGGCGACGAGCTTCCGCGACAGGGCGACCAGATTGTGCGCCTTGGTGCGGAAGAGGCCGATGGTGCGGATCAGTTCGCTGACGTTCGCCTCGCCGAGGGCCAGCATCTTGTGCGGCGTGTCCGCCGTGGCGAACAGGCGCGGGGTGGCCTTGTTGACGCCGGCGTCGGTCGCCTGCGCCGACAGCACCACCGCCACCAGGAGCGTGAACGGGTTTGTGTAGGCGAGTTCGCCCTTGGGCTCCGGCTCGCGGGCGGCGAAGCGGCGAAAAATCTCCGCGATCGCCGCCTTGGCCAGGCCACGTGCCGGCCGCGCCCGTGCCGGCGAGCGACGAAGACCCGTCCCCGGCGCCGCCCGTCGGCCGCCCCTTGATTCCGC
>CAZSWL010000318.1:0-5244 GCA_964610725.1 uncultured Bauldia sp. | reverse complement strand
GATGACGGCCGTCGCTTGGTTCGAGCCGGACCCTCGTGGAGAGAAGTCCACCGCGACGCCGTTGCCGGTTCCGGAACCCTCACCAAAAATGTCATTGTTGACGATGTACGCTTCCGGTTCGCCCGAGGTCGGCCACGGCACAATGCCTACGAACCCCGTCATGGCGCCGTTACCGGAGCCCGAACCATCGCCGACGATTTCGTTGTTGACGATCGTTGCCGTCGCGGCGCCGTCACCCGTCGTCGATCCATTAAGCGCACCAGCGCCGTCGCCCGCGATCGTGTTGGCCACGCACGTCAAGTCGTCCATGCTCGAGGTGACGGCTTCGCCGTTCCCGAAGCCGGCTCCAGTGCCGTCGATGTAGAAGTTCGGGCTATAGGTTCCCGACACCGTGCAATCGAGAGCCCATGCCGCGCCCGCCGGTGCAAGCGCCACCACCGCGGTCGCAAGCGCGACCGCGCCGACCCATCGTCCAATCGCTAAAGGCTCACAGAAGCCGGAAGTTCTGTTGCGGCAACGCTGCAGACCCCACATGGCACGCACGCCCCTACATACTCCGGTACGAACTCCAAGGCTGCCGCCACGCCGCAAGCGGCCACCCTCGACGCACTCAGGCGCGGCCACAGCGCAGCGCCCACACGTCCCTAACGAAATGTTAACGGTCGCCGGGCAGGGGGTCCAGTTGACGGCGAGTTAGCACGTCGATCCGACCGCCGATTGACTCCTCACTGTTGCGGTCTTGCCACTGGAATCGCCGAAATTGCCGCAATGCAGCAACGTCGGCCCCTCGGCGCGGTTGAAGGGCCGTCGCGCGACTGCAGGCTTGCCTGCCGGCGAGCCTCAGCGGAACGCTGGACCGTGCGAGAAACTCGGCCGCGAATGATTGTAGGTCGGTGACGGCGGTGTCGGCGTCCTGAACGTCGGATCGCTCGGCACCGACGGGGGAGGCGGTGGTATGACCGCCGGCGGCGGTAACAGAGCCCCTCCCGGCGGCGGGCTGCCCGAGCCGGGAACGACGACCGCGGCGAAGTGGCAGGCGGTGAGGTTGACCCGGAAATCCGAGTGCAGGCCCGCCTGGTCGCGCACGTACGGGAAATAATACTTGAGCTGGCGATTGCGGTACTCGGTGTCGCTGTTCTTCAACTTGACCACGCCGGATTCGGTCGGGCGGACGACCGACAGCGTGCACGGTTCGGTGACGTCGACGCAGTTGCCGGCCGTATCGGGCGCAGCACCGTTCGCCTGGCGGTGGCAGATGCGCGTGCTGCCCTCGAAATCGGCGACGCGGGTTGTGCCTTCGCTCTCGACCGAGATGTCGAACTCGCTGCCGCGCACGCCGATCGTCGCCGTCGGCGTGGTGATCGAGTAGGCGTCCTTGCTGCTCTTGCCGGTGATGAAGCGGAACGCGCCGCGCACCGCGTTGATCGAAATCTTGCGCGCGGTGTCGTCGGCGTTGAAGATGAAGGCGTCGATCACCATCACCGAGTTGGGGCCGACCACCAGCTTGGTGTCGTCGCGAAACTTGACCTGCGCCGAACCGCCGGGACCGGTGACGATGTGGTCGCCGTTGAACACCGGCGCCTCCGGCTTGAGCAGCCGCTGACCGGTCTGGCTGTCGATGCTGGCCTGCTGGACAACTGCGATTGCCGTTCCGCTCGGCGGCGACTCGGCCGCGGCGTAACCGGCAACAGCCACCAAAACGATGGCAACCACCACGCGCACAAGACTCAACGCCATCATGCCGCCTCTCCCCGTGGCGCCGCATCATGGGTACAAAGCGCCCGCAGTATAAAGACGGATTTTGCCCGTGGCAAAGGCGACGGTGGCTGGGCAACGTCACCGTTTGCGCGACGGCCCCACGTCCGGGGTGCTTTGTTGCGGGCAGCCGACCGATGACGGGAGCATGATTGCTCCTGTCAGAGATGCACCAGCTGGCGGATAAATATCTGGCGCATGAAGGGCAACTGGCCGATGCCGCCCGTGACCAGCGTGGAGAGGGCTTCAACGACGGGGTTGTTCGAGGTGATCACCTTGCGCGCGAATTCGGGTGCCCTGATCACATATTTCCCGTGCGCGTGTCTGGCTTCGGCGTATTGGCCAGGCGTTCCGTTGCCGATCGCAGTGACTGCCGCAACGGCATCCGCGATTCCGAGATTCATCCCCTTGCCGCCGACCGGCGAGTGGCAGTGAGCGGCGTCTCCCGCCAGCAGCACACGCCCCTTGTTGTAGGTCACGGCCTGCCGGATCGAAATCGTGAAGGTGCCGGCTCGCCGCACGTCCTTGATCTCAAGCGGTTCGGTCATCGCGGCGAGCGCGTCGGGCGTCGAGGATACGATGCGGGCCCGCATCGGTTCGATGGGCAGGACCATGACAAAGCCGTTGTGGGACTCCTGCGCCATGATGGTGACCTGCCGGGAATCAAAGGCCCCGGTCACATCGACGTCGGCAATCTGGTCGCGATCGTCGAAGCCTACGCCAAGACCGTCAGGTCATATGGCGGGGCAGTTGTGACGCTGCTGAATGAAATGTCTCGCCGCCCCGAACTGCGCGGCGCCAATTCGGTCCTGGTGCAAAACATGAAAAGAGCCGCAGAGATCATCGCGATCCACCAGCTGCACGGACGCATCGTCGAGGGCGACCCCTTCCACAAGGCGGCCTATTTGATCGCGCCAATCATGGCGCGCGGCATCTGGGAGCGGTCAGGCAGCCAGGTCAGTTCCCGCGCCTTTGATGCCGAGGCCGTCGTAAACGCGTTCTTGAGGGGACACGGCCAATCCTGAAACGCAACACAACAATTCGAGGCTTTGCGCCACCGGCGGACACTTCTGCGCGAGATGCACAAGGCCCTGGACGGCATGCGCAAAGTCGCCCAGCTCGAATCGCCCAGCCCCAAGCAGGGCCGCCTAATCGGAATCCCTTCGATACCCAAGCCCCTCATCCGATGGCGCTCCGCTGGAGCCGACGCCATGCTTCGTCCCATGGCCCGGTGACGCCTGGCGCGTACGATTTGATCTCCGACGAGCGGCGTACCAGCGCCCGGCCCTCCTCAAGGCTCGCCAGGTGACCCTGCGCCATCAGCTGGCAGATCATGTTGCCAGCCGCGGCCGCTTCGGCCGGTCCTGCCTGCACCCTGCGCCCCGTCGCGTCGGCCGCTGCCTGGCACAGCACCGGCGCCCGGGCACCGCCGCCGACGATATGGATTGTGCGTATGGGAGCGCCGAGAACGTGCTCCAACGCCTCGATCGCGGTCCGGTAGGACAGGGCCAGGCTGTCGTAGATGGCCCGCGCCACCTCGCCCGCGGTTTCCGGCGCGGCGAGGTTGCGTTCGGCAAACCACGACGCGAGCGCGCCGGGCATATCCTCGGCCGCAATGAAACGAGGATCAGTCACGTCGAAAACGAACCGGAGAGCTGGCTCGGCCGCGGCGGCCGCATGGATGGCGTCATAGTTTAGGGAAGGCTGATCGACCGCCCACCGTCGGCGGCACTCCTGCAAAAGCCATAAGCCCATCAGAATCTTGTGGAAGACAACGCGACCGCCCGCACCGCATTCGTTGGTGAAATTGCCGTTGCGAGCGGTGTCCGACAATACCGGCGCCGATAGTTCCTTGCCGATCAGTGACCAAGTCCCCAGGCTGATGAAGGCGGTTCCGTTGGGTTCGAGCGGCGCGGCTGCGACGGCCGCCGACGTATCATGGCTCGCCGCGGCAACCACGCTGGAGCCCGGCGGCAGATCCAGCGACGTGGCAAGCGGGCCACGAACCGGACCGATCGTCGTGGCGGGCTCGACGAGTGGATTCAGCAGGCGCACCGGGATTGCAAGCCGTTCTGCCACGTCGACGGCCCAGTCACGGGTCGTCGGGTCGACCAGTTGGGAGGTCGAGGCGATGGTCAGTTCACTGACGCGCCGGCCACTCAGCACCCAGGCGATGAAGTCGGGAACGAACAACAGCGAGTGGGCGTTCGCTTGCAGCCAAGATTGATCACGACGCTCGGCGACGAGCTGAAGCAGCGTGTTGATCTCGATCTCCATGGCGCCTGTGCGCCGATAGAGGCGATCATGCGGTACCACCTTATAGACTTCAGCAAAGAGCCCGCGGGTACGCGGATCGCGCATATGCCGGGGCAATGCCATCAGAGCGTCGGTCGCATCGAGCAGGCAATAGTCGGCACCGAAGCTGTCAATGCCGATGCTAAGTGGCCCAAGGCCCGTTTCCGCCACGACGCGTTTGAGGCCGGTCTCTACCTCACTCAGGATGTGCAGGATATCCCAATACCAACGCTCGCCGATGCGCACCGGACCGTTGGCGAAGCGATGGATTTCGCGGCTTGCTAGTCGGTCACCGGCGAGATCGCCGAGATGGACGCGCCCGCTGGAGCTGCCGAGATCGATGGCGACCAGCGCCTTGGCGGTGCCTGCGGCGGCGGCATGCGCTTGCGGCGTCGCAGTCTGCGGGGCCATGTCCGCTCCTCCCTTGGCTGAACGCCTGGCATGCCGGTGGCGCTACCGGATTACTCGACCGCCGCAGAGGCCTTCTTCGTCACCCAATAGTTCTCCGTCCGGTCCATAACGTTTGCGATTTCGCGATCGGGCAAGACGTTGGCGCCGCCCAGCTGCACAGCGAGGTAGTACTGACGAGCCAGGTTCTCCAGCTCCTCTGCCAGCGTCAGTGCGCGCCTGACGTCCGGACCCACAGCGATCGTGCCGTGGTTGGCGAGAAGGCAGCAGTTGCGCCCCGCCAGCGCCGCAAGTGCGTGGTCTGACAGCTGCTTGGTCCCAAAGGTGGCGTAAGGCGCGATGCGCACTGTCGGGCCCCCAGCCATAGCGATCATGTAGTGGATGGCCGGAATCTCGCGCCCGCAGATTGCCAGTACCGTCGCGTACAGGCTGTGGCAATGAACGACCGCGTTGACATCGGCTCTGGCGTGCATGATGTCGATATGGAAGCGCCATTCGCTGGAAGGAGCATAGGGCCCCGTCCAGCTGCCGTACTCGCCTTCGAGCGGCATGACTGCGATGTCCTGTGGCTGCAGGTCCTCGTAGGGTAGACCGCTTGGCGTGATCAGCAGGCTCTTCCCGAAGCGTGCGCTGATGTTGCCAGACTTGCCTTGATTGATGCCGCGGGCATTCATCGCCAAGCACGCCGCTATGATGGCGCGGCGAAGAGCCAGTTCCTCGTCGGTCATGAATACTCCTTATGTCGTTGGCGCGGCCGCAGCCCTGCAATCGCTGTCCGTGGAACTG
>CAZSWL010000317.1:0-12899 GCA_964610725.1 uncultured Bauldia sp. | reverse complement strand
CGACCGGTGGCAGGAGCGCTTTCATGAAAACATTCCTAGAGCGCCAGCGCGAACAAAGCAAGAACAAAGTTGTTCGTAGGCATCTTCGCCCCGATGCGCAATGTCGGGCAATGTCGGCTCGTCTCGCGCTTATCGCTTTTTGCGCCGTCCGTTGCGCGCTCGGCCGGCCCGCGAGGTGGACGACCGGCTGCGCAGGCCTTGCCGCGTGCGACCAGCGGCGACCGTCGTCGCTTTCGTCCGCTTCAGGTGCTCGTCGAGCCGCGGCATGATCTCCACGAAGTTGCACGGGTCCTGGCGGTAGTCGAACTGCTTCACCAGGATGCCGTCCCAGGCGTCGCGGCAGGCGCCCGGCGATCCCGGCAGGCAGAATATGAAGGTGCTATTGGCGAGCCCCGCGGTCGCCCGCGACTGAATGGTCGAGGTGCCGATGGAATCGTAGCTGATGCGGTGGAAGACCGCCGAGAAGCCGTCCATGCGTTTTTCAAACAGCGGTTCCACCGCGTCCGGCGTCACGTCGCGTCCGGTGAAGCCGGTACCGCCGGTGGTGATGACCACGTCGACCTTGGGATCGGCGATCCAGCGGCGCACGATCGCCCGGATCTTGCGCCGATCGTCATTTGTCAGGGCGCGTTCGGCGAGGACATGGCCGGCTCCCTCGATGCGGGCCTGCAGCGTCGCGCCCGAGCGATCCTCGTCCAGCGAGCGCGTGTCGGAGACGGTGAGCACGGCGAAACGCACCGGCACGAACGGCTTTCCGCTGCTGGCTTCCATGGTGACGATCTCCCTGTCGCCGGTGACCGCGAGTTTACTCGCGCTTGCCGGCGGGGGCGAGCCTATGAGCCGCCGGTGGTGGTGGCGACGGCCCACCAGGTTGGTCTTGCCGCGCGGAGACGGGCCGCCGCCCGCCTTGCCGCCGCCAGAGAAGGGAAGATGGCAAAGGCCGCGGCGCCCGAACCGGACATGCGCGCGAAGAGCGACTCCGGATCGCGGCCAAGCGCCGCTGCCGCCGCACCGGCGCCTTTCGCCACCGTGGCGGCAGCCGGGGCGAGATCGTTGCGGGTCTCTTTCAGCCAGGCGAGGAGACCGGCGAGGGACACCGGCGCGCTTGGCAATGGTGGCAGGCCGTGACGGGCCCCCTCGCCGGCGGCTGCGAACGCCGCCCTCGTCGCCACCTTCACCGGCGGGCAGGCGAGCACGACGGCAAGCCGCGGCATCCCCGTCACCGGCGTGATCCGATCGCCAATGCCGGTGGCCAGCAGCGGTCGCGAGGCCAGGCACATCGGGACGTCGGCGCCCAGCTTGATGCCGATCTCGGCCAGGCGATCGCCGCCGAGATGAAGGCGCCGGCGACGATCGACCAGACGGAGCGTGGCGGCGGCGTCGGCCGAGCCACCACCCAGCCCGGCGGCGACGGGCAGGCGCTTGGTCAACACCAGTTCGATGCCGTCGCTTTGCCGGCCGGCGGCCTCACACGCGGCGTCAACGGCGCGCACGACGAGGTTTTCGGCGGCTGGCGTGTCGGCAAGCGCGGCCGCCAGCGGCCCCCGCAGCGCTAATCTCCGCGAGCCGCGCCCCGCCGGCATCGCCGTCAGCCGGTCGCCGTATTCGGCGAACACCACCAGGCTGTCGATCAGGCGGTAGCCGTCAGCGCGACGGGCGCCCAGGTGAAGGGCAAGATTTATCTTGGCTCGGGCGATCTCACCGGCGACGTCGCCGGCACCGCGCGTCATCGGCACCGCTCTTAGTTGGTCGCCGCCGCCGGAATCGTCAGCGTCATCCCCGGGAAGATGCGATCGGGGTTGCTGATGAGGCCGCGATTGGCCTGGTAGATCTGCAAGTACATGGCGGAGTCGCCGTAGACGCGGTTGGCGATCGTCCACAGACTGTCGCCCGGCGCCACGGTCACCGACGTTGGCGTCGTCTGGGCTGCAGCCGCGGTGACCGTGGTCGCCGTGTCGGCGCCGGTCGGCGGCGGGTCCTTGAGACCATGCTGCAGCTTGGCCAGGATCACCGGCAGCTCGCTTTTCTCCGGGTCGAGGTCGCGCGCGTGCGTCCACTGAAACACGGCGTCGCGCTTGCGCCCGATCTTCCAGTAAGCGTCACCCAGATGCTCGTTGATGGTCGGATCGTCGGGCTTCAGCCCTACCGCCGTCTCGAGCTCCTTCACGGCGTCGTCGTAGCGACCGAGTTTGAAATATGCCCAACCAAGGCTGTCGACGATGTAGCCGTCGTTCGGCCTCAGATCGACCGCCGTCTTGATCATCTTGAGGGCTTCTTTGAGGTGCATGCCCTTGTCGACCCAGGAATAGCCGAGATAGTTGAGCACCTGCGGCTGCTGGGGATCGATGACGAGAGCCTGCTTGAAGTCGGCCTCGGCGCGCGGCCAGTTGTCGCTGCGCTCGTAGGAAACCCCGCGGAAGTAGAAGATGCGCCAGTCGGCGTGGGCGCGATCGGTGATGGCGTCGATCCCGCGGGTGTATGCCGCCGCCGCCTCGACGAACTGGTCGTTGGCCCGGTAGACGTCGCCGAGCTCGATTGCCGCCTCGATGTCCTTAGGATCGGCATCGAGTACGCGCTCGATCGCCGCCGCTGCCTCGTCCGGCTTGTCGAGCGTCTGCAGACAGTGGCCGATCTGGAGGTCGGCGTTGCGCCGCAGGCTCGTACCTTTGGGCACGCTGTCGTAGAGCGGGATGGCTTCATCGCACCGTCCGGCGGCCTGGAAGACATCGCCGATGGCCATGGCGGCGAGATAAGAGGTCGGATCGAGATAGATGGCCAGCCGCAGGTAGGCGGCCGGCAACTCCGGCCCCTGGTCCGTCCCGATCGCCGAGCCGAGGCCGTAGAGCGCCTCGGCGGCGCCGGTCGCGGCCGTGGTCGCCAGCGGCGGCGGCTTCTTGCCCACCTTGATCGTTGTCAGCAGGTCGCGGACCAGCGGCTGCAGCGGCGAGTTGCCGGCGAAGTCGACCAACGCCTTGACCGCCTGGTCCTTCTTGCCGGCACGGGCGCTGATGCGAGCGTAACCGTCGACGATGCGCAGCGCCGAGTCGTCGGTGTCGTAGGCCTTCTTGATGGCGGCAAGCGCATCGGTCTCGCGCCCGATCGCATCGAGGATGAGCGCGGTGTGATAATCCTTGAAGATGCCATACCAGCTCGGCCCGCTGAGCTTGTCGATGGTGGCGAGCGCCGCGTCGGCGTTGCCCGCGCCGAACTGGGCCCAGGCGGTCAACAACCCCGTGGTCAGCGACGCTAGCGGTGCCGGCGCCATCTGGTTGAAGGCGTCGGCCACCTGGTCGTATTTGCCCTCCGCGATGAGGCGGCTGGCCAGGGTAATGCGCGCGATCGGATCGCCGCCGTCGAGCTTGGTCAGGCGTTCAGCGAGGGCGAGCGCCCGATCGCTCTGACCGCTGGCGAGACTGAGCAGCAACAACCGCTCGGCCAGTGCCGCGTTGTTGGGGTCGGTGCTGAGCGCATCGCCGTAGTAGTGGACCGCGGCGTCCATGTCCTCGGCGAGATCGGCACTGCGTCCGGCAAGGTAGCTTCCCGCAAAAGTGACCGGCAGGTTGCTGGGGATAAGGTCGCTGGCGGTACTGGCTGAGGCGAGCCCGCTTGCCGCGAGCAGCGCCGCTGCAGCGACAGCGGCTTTCGCACGAGCGTGATTGACGAGCCGTATCACGCGTCCTGTTTCCCGGTTGCGAGGAAGCAACCCCACCATGGCTATATTCCCGGGCCCGGGCAAGCGCCGGCCAGTTCGATTGTGGATCAATTAACGCGGTCGATGCAAAAGTCGACGGCCTCGATCAGGGCCGACTTATGAGCCGAATCGGGAAACGGCGCCAGTGCATCGCGGGCGACCGAACCGAAGTGGCGGGCCCGCTCGACGGTGTCGTCAAGGGCGCGGTGGCGACGCATCAGTTCGATGGCATGCTGCAGGTCACCGTCGTCGATGGCGCCGTTCTCGAGGGTGCGCCGCCAGAACGCGCGGTCGCTATCGCTGCCGCGGCGGTAGGCAAGCACCACCGGCAGGGTGATCTTGCCTTCGCGGAAATCGTCGCCGATCTGCTTGCCGAGGTCGCCGGAATTGCCGGCATAGTCGAGAACGTCGTCGATGAGTTGAAAGGCGAGGCCGAAATTCATGCCGTATGACCGGAACGCAGCCCGCGTCGAGCGGTCATGGCCGGCGATGATCGGGCCGACCTCGGCGGCAGCCGAGAACAGAGTGGCGGTCTTGGCCTGAATCACGCGCAGGTACTCGTCCTCGGTGGTCGCGGTATCCTTCGCGACGGTGAGCTGCATGACCTCGCCCTCGGCGATGACGGCCGCTGCGTTCGCCAGCACGTCCAGCGCATCGAGCGAGCCGACCTCGACCAGCGTCGTGAACGCCTGGCCGAGCAGGAAGTCGCCGACCAGCACCGTCGCCTGATTGCCCCACACCATGCGCGCCGCCGGTTTGCCGCGGCGCAGCTCGCTCTCGTCGACCACATCATCGTGCAGGAGGGTGGCCGTATGCATGAACTCGACGCTGGCGGCGAACTTGACGTGACCGTCGCCTTCGTAACCGCACATGGCGGCGGCTGCGATGGTCAGCATCGGGCGCAGGCGTTTGCCGCCGGAGTCGATCAGGTAGTGGGCAACGTCGGCAATCAGAGTGACATCGGAGCCGACGCGCGACAGGATCAGCGCGTTGACCCGATCCATCGGCTCGCGCGTCAGCCGTGCCAGCGACGCCAGACTGGCAGGCTTTCTGGTGCCTTCATCGAGCGGAACGACAATGCCCAAAACCGGCTCTCCCTTGCTGTGACGTGGGCCGACAATAGAGGCGGCGTCTGCGGGTAACAAGGGCGCGGGATCGCGCCCTCGTCACTCCGCCGCGGCTCCATGCAAGCGTGCAACCGTTCGCGGTCGCCGCGCGATAAAAGCGGCAACGGCGGCAAAGAAGCTTGGCGCTTCCGCCGCGTGGTAGGGCGAATCGGCGGGCAACGCCGCGGCAAGGCGCCGATGCGCCTCCGGCATGTGGTGGAAGGGGATGTTGGGGAACAGGTGATGGAGCGCGTGCAGGTGGAAGCCGAGCGGCGCCATAAGCCTGGTCACCACGGGATTGCGCGTGAAATTGAACGAATCGAGAAGCTGGCCGACGCGCCCCTGCGGGTACAGTTCGCTTTCGTAGCGATGTGCCGCCATGATGCGAACCGAATGAAGCAGCAGGATCGCGACGAACAGCGCGTAGAAGTGGACCGCCATTGCCACCGCCGGCCGGCGCACAATCAGCACGGCAGCGACGACGACCAGATAGACGAAGCACGCCAGTTCCTGGCGGCGCCAGCTCGGCCGTTCGCTTGCCGTTGGCGGTGCCCGCCGCGACAGACCAAGAATACCGAGGCTCGAGGCGCGTGTGTCGACCCAAGTGCGGATGCGGCGGCTGATCCAGGCGGCCGGCGCAAGCACCGCGAAGCGGATCACGTAGGCAAAGGGCAGCAGGAACGACAGGACGACGAGGGCGACAGCCCCCTTGAAGCCGCGCATCTCGGGCGGAAAGTATTCCACGTCGCTGTCGCTGCCGAACCCGTCCAGCGAATGATGATTGCGATGATCGGAGTAGAGGAAGGACGGGATCAGCAGCGGTACCCCGACGGTTGCGTTCCAGGCAAGCGCGAAGCCCGGCAGCTTGCGCGCCTGATGGGCGATTTCGTGGTTGAAATAGGTGATCCGGTAAATGGCGAGGACGGCGACGACAAAACCGCAGATCGCCACCGGCGAACCGGACAGGATCGCCCCGGGGAAGGGTCGGGAAAGGTATACGCCGAGGGCGGCGACCACCAGCCCGCCGACCAGATTCGACCAATAAATGGCACGCGACGGCTCGCTGAGGTCACGCACCAGCCGCGTCAGATCCTTAAGCGGCAGGCCATCGTCAACCGACTCGTCCGCCATCCGGGCCCCCCGTGTCGACCGGCAATTGCGCTAGCCCGGATTACAACACGGTCGCCAGGCGCGGGCAACAAAGGGAACGCCGTCGCCGGTCCTGCGCACACAGGCTGCCCGCATGCCCCGATTGTCGGCTGCGATGCAACCACATACCTTGTGGAGCGTTGCCACGCGGTTGGTGAGGGGTGGGGACGATGGAAGAGCTGTTGAGGACCAATGACCTGGTCGTTATTTCTTTTGCCGAGGCCTTGCTGCGCGAGGCCGGCATCGACGCCTTCATCGCCGATCAGAACATGAGCGTCATCGAAGGCACGCTTGGCATTCTGCCGCGCCGGGTGCTGGTGGCGGCCGAAGACCTCGCCGCCGCGCGCAACCTGCTGGAAGGCGCCGGCATCGGCGGTGAACTGGTCAAGCCCAAGGGAGGCGTTTGACATGGGCGTGCGCGCCGGCGACCTCACGCCTGAGGCGACCACGATCGATGGCTTTCTCGGCGGCCGTTTCACGGCCGTCCAGGCCGCCTCCGGCCATCATCGCTGCGGCCTCGACGCGATCCTGCTGGCGGCTGCGATCGAGCCGACGTTTACCGGCACCGTGGTCGATCTCGGCGCCGGCAGCGGCGTCGCCGGCCTAGCCGTTGCAGCCCGCTGCGACAATGCGTCGGTGGTGCTGGTCGACCGCGACGTTACAGCCCTTGCCTGCGCCCGGGCCGCCCTGACGCTGCCTGACAACGGCCGCTTCGCCGGGCGGGTGCGGGTGGTCGCCGCCGACGTCGGCTGGCCGGAGGCCGCCCGCGCCGAGGCCGGCCTGCCGCGGGCGAGCGCCGAGGCCGTGATCGTCAACCCGCCCTTCTATCCCCGCGAGCATGCTTCCGCTTCGCCCGAAGGCGGGCGCAATGCCGCCCATGTTCTCGGCGAGGCCGGGCTCGATCCGTGGGTGCGCACGGCCGCCTCGGTGGCAAAGCCGGGGGGGCGTTTGTTCGTCATATTCCGCCCCGACGGTCTCGACATGCTGCTTGCCGCTTGCCGCGGCCGCTTCGGCGTGAGCGACATCTTGCCGGTTCACCCGCGCGCCGGCGCGCCCGCCGGCCGTATTGTGGTCGCCGCCGTCCAGGGCAGCCGGGCCCGACCGCGGCTGTTGCCGCCATTGGTCATCCATGCCGCCGACGCCCAGGCATTCACCGACGAGGCGATGGCGCTGATGCGCGACGGTTGGTCGCTGGCGCAAGCCCACGCGCCGTGGCGACGCTCCGCCGGCGCATGAAGGAGCCGGCGGTGGCCTTTTCCCTCAGCCGATTGTTGCCGGAGCGCTTTCGTCGCGGCGGCCCGGTCATCCCGGTGGTGCGTCTGGCCGGCACCATCGCCGCCAGCGGAGGCCGCCTGCGCGTCGCCCTGTCGCTGGCCTCGGTCGAGGCGGCGCTGGCACGCGCCTTCTCTTTCAAGGCGCCGACGGTGGCGATCCTGGTCAATTCGCCCGGCGGCGCCGCCGTCCAGGCGCACCTGATCTTCCGGCGCATCCGCGCGCTTGCCGATGAGAAGGGCAAGAAGGTTGTCGTCGCCGTCGAGGACGTCGCCGCCTCCGGCGGCTACCTGATCGCGCTCGCTGGCGACGAGATCGTCGTCGATGCCAGCTCGATCGTCGGCTCCATCGGGGTCATTTCGGCCGGCTTCGGCTTCCCCCGCCTGCTCGAGCGCATAGGGGTCGAGCGGCGCGTGCACACGGCCGGCACGGCCAAAGCCATGCTCGACCCCTTTCAGCCGGAACGCGAGGAGGATGTGGCCCGCCTCGCCGCCATCCATGAGGACGTGCACGCTCTTTTCATCGATCTTGTCAAAGAGCGGCGCGGAGCGGCGCTCGCCGACTATCCCGACCTCTTTTCCGGCGCCTTCTGGTCGGGCCGTCGCGCCGTCGCCCTTGGTCTGGCCGACCGCATCGGCGACATTCGCTCGCTCCTGCGCGAACGCTATGGCGACAAGGTCCGCCTGCGCATGATCGCCACCGAGCGCAACCGCTGGCGTCGCCGGCTCGGCCTTGACGGCGGCGACCGTAAGGCGCTTGCTTTCGTCGATCAGGCGGTCGCCCTCATCGAGGACCGCCTGACGTGGAGCCGATTCGGCCTGTAGGACGCGCAGGATGGGCCTGCTGATCGAAGTCGGTGTGGTGGCGCTCGCCGTTTGGCTGACCTGGCGAGGTCTCAGCCAGCATCGGCGCAACGTCACCAACGCCATACGGCGGGCCGAGCGGGCCGCGGAGGAGGCGCGAACGCAGACCCTCGTCCAGGACCCCAAGACCGGCGTCTACCGGCCGGCCGAACGACACAAGTAATCATTCCGGCCGCGCTTGACCGCCTGCTCTGCTGATCGATAGTTTGCCGCCGGCGCCCGCCCACGCCGGCGCTCGTCGTCCTGGGGATCTGCTCCGCTGACCGATCTGCCGCCGCACATGCGTCCGGAGCGTTCTTTCCAGGGTTTGATCCTGACGCTCGAACGCTACTGGGCCGACTACGGCTGCGTCATCCTGCAGCCCTACGACATGGAAATGGGTGCCGGCACCTCGCACCCGGCGACGACCTTGCGGGCGCTCGGGCCGCGGCCATGGAAGGCCGCCTATGTCCAGCCGTCGCGCCGCCCCAAAGACGGCCGCTACGGCGAAAACCCCAACCGTCTGCAGCACTACTACCAGTTCCAGGTGATCCTCAAGCCGTCGCCTGACGATCTCCAGCAGCTTTATCTCGCCTCGCTCACGGCCATCGGCATCGACAGCGGCCTGCACGACATCCGCTTCGTCGAGGACGATTGGGAGAACCCGACGCTCGGCGCCTGGGGGCTCGGCTGGGAGTGCTGGTGCGACGGCATGGAGGTGACCCAGTTCACCTACTTCCAGCAGGTCGCCGGCTTCGAGTGTGCACCGGTGTCGGGCGAGCTCACCTACGGGCTGGAGCGGCTGGCGATGTACGTGCAGGGTGTCGACAACGTCTACGATCTCAACTTCAACGGCCGTGAGGGCGACGACGAGGTGACCTATGGCGACGTTTTCCTGCAGGCCGAGCAGGAATATTCGCGACACAATTTCGAGTACGCCGACACCGCCATGCTGTTCGAGCAATTCCGCATGGCCGAGTCGGCCTGCCGCAAATACCTCGCCGACGGACAGGACGGCGAACGGCACACGATGGCTTTGCCGGCCTACGATCAGGTGATCAAGGCGGGGCATATCTTCAACCTGCTCGACGCGCGCGGCGTCATCGCGGTGACCGAGCGGCAGAGCTACATCCTGAGGATCCGCGAACTCGCCAAGGCCTGTGGCGCGGCATGGCTGGCGACCGCCGGGGGTGGCGCGTGATGTCGAACGCGATGGTCATTGTGATCGGCGGCGCGCTGCCCGCCTTCCTGTGGGGCGTCACCGCCGTCTTCCAGAAGCAGAGCGCGGCGGGCGCCCTCCCGCCGGCTCAATATCTGATCGTGTTTGGCGCGGTGATCGCACTTGCTGGCGTGATCGCTGCCCTCGTCACGCGCAACGCCGCGTGGCCTGCCGCGGGCACCGCCTATGCGGTTCTGGCCGGGCTCACGTTCTCCCTCGGCACCGGCCTCATCAGCTTCGCGTTGTGGCGCTACGGCGCACCCATCTCCAAGCTCGCGCCGATCTTGTCGTGCAACGTGCTGGTGACGGTCGCCATCGGCGCCCTCTTCCTCGGCGAGGCGGCGAGTCTCAACCTCGCCCGGCTGGGCATTGGCACGGTTCTCGTCGTCGGCGGCGCCATCCTCGTCGCCACCGCCTGAGGCCACCCCGATGCCCGACCTCCTGCTCGAATTGTTCTGCGAGGAAATCCCGGCGCGCATGCAGGCCCGCGCCGCGGCCGATTTGCGGCAGCTGGTCACCGACGCGCTGGTCGATGCCGGGCTTGTTTATGAAGGTGCCAAGGCCTTCGCCACGCCGCGCCGGCTGACGCTGACCGTCCACGGCCTGCCCGCCCGCTCTCCCGACCGCCGTGAAGAGCGCAAGGGCCCCCGCGTCGGCGCGGCGGACAAGGCGATCGCCGGCTTCCTCCGCGGCGCCGGGCTCACTTCGATCGACCAGGCCAAGGTGCAGTCTGACAAGAAGGGCAACGTCTACGTCGCCGTCATCGACACCCCCGGCCGGCCGGCGGAGGACGTGATCGCCGAAATCGTGCCGAAGGTCATCTGGTCGTTTCCGTGGCCGAAAGCGATGACGTGGGGTGACCCTGGGTTCGTGACAACGGGTGATAAGCTCGTCACTGACAACAACGGGAACCCGGCACTCGCCGAACCTTGGCTTCGTTGGGTCAGACCGCTCCATTCGATCCTGTGCACCTTCGGGCCGGAGACCGGCGAGACCGAGGTGGTCGACTTCGAGGCGGGCGGCGTCCGCTCCGGCAACGTCACCTACGGCCACCGCTTCATGGCGCCGGCGCCGATCGAAGTCAGGCGCTTCGACGACTACGTGACGAAGCTCGACAAGGCGAAAGTCGTCCTCGATGCCGACCGCCGCAAGCAGATCATTCACGCCGACGCGCGCGACCGGGCCCTCGCCCTCGGCCTCGATCTGGTCGAGGACGAGGCGCTGCTCGACGAGGTCGCCGGCCTGGTCGAATGGCCGGTCGTCCTCACCGGCACGTTCGACGAAGCCTTTCTCGATATTCCGCCCGAGGTGATCCGCACCACCATCCGCGCCAACCAGAAGTGCTTCGTCCTCCGCGACCCCAAGACCGGCAAGCTCTCAAGTCGCTTCATGCTGGTTGCCAACATCGCCGCGCCCGACGGCGGCAAGGCGATCGTCGCCGGCAACGAGCGCGTCATCGCCGCGCGGCTTGCCGACGCCCACTATTTCTACGACACCGACCGCAAGGCGCTGCCCGGCTACGAAAGCGCCGGCAAGCCGCTCGACCAGCGTCTGGCCAAGTTGACGGCGCAGAACGTCATCTTTCACGAGAAGCTCGGCACGCAGGGCGAGCGGGTGGAGCGCATCGTTCAGTTGGCGAAGGAGATCGCCCCGCTGGTCGGCGCCGATCCCGACCGGGCGGCGCGGGCCGCGTCGCTCGCCAAGGCCGACCTTGTGACCGAGATGGTCGGCGAGTTTCCCGAGCTGCAGGGGCTGATGGGCAGGTACTACGCGCTGGCACAAGGCGAGGACGCCTCCGTCGCCGCGGCGATCGAGGATCACTACAAGCCGCTCGGTCCCTCCGACCGTGTGCCCTCCGACCCGGTTGCGATTGCCGTCGCGCTCGCCGACAAGCTCGACATGCTGGTCGGCTTCTGGGCGATCGACGAGAAGCCGACCGGCTCGAAGGACCCGTATGCCCTCCGCCGTGCCGCGCTGGGCGTGATCCGGATTATCCTCTCCAACAATCTGCGGCTCGATCTCTGGGTGCCGCTGCGCGTGTCACTGAGCGGCTACACGGAGCAAGGAAACAAGCTTGTATCCGCAGCTGTCGACCGGTGGATCGGCGAAGGCGTTGAGCGCGAGACAACCAGGGAGACGGTGATCAGGGTCACGCATGCCTTCGGTGTCTCCGGCCTGCAAGACTTCTTCCGCGACCGCCTGCAGGTTCAGCTTCGCGAGCAGGGAGCCCGCCACGATCTCGTCGACGCGGTCTTTGCACTTCCCGAACAACGCGACCTGGTCCTCATCGTCCGCCGGGTCGAGGCGCTAGGCCAATTCCTCGACACCGACGACGGTGCCAACCTCCTCGCCGGGCTCAAGCGTGCGACCAACATCCTCACCGATGAGGAGAAGAAATCGGGCGAAAGCTATGACGGCGAGGTCAATCCGGCCCTGCTGGCCGAGCCGGAAGAACGCGCGTTGTTCGAGGCCGTCGGCGCGGCGGAAGGCGAGGTGAGGGCCGCCGTCGAGGTCGAGGACTTCGCCGACGCCATGCGCGCGCTCGCCAAGCTCCGCGCTCCAGTCGACGCCTTCTTCGACAAGGTGCTGGTCAATGCGCCCGAGGCCGACGTGCGCGCCAACCGCCTCCGGTTATTGAACAAGATCCGCCAAGCGACTCTTGCGGTTGCCGATTTTTCGAGGGTCGGCGGCTGAGCGCCGCCGCCACGGGGCCCTTCCTGGCGAGCCAAGGGGTCAAGTGAGACCGGCGCCGTCTCTTGAGCATCGCCGCCAATGCTCGGCCATAATGGCGCCGGCGAATCGCCAACCTTCGCCAAAGGAGCCGCTCATGGCCATGAACATCGTCGTGCTGCAGCCGCTGGTCGCTCTGATCGCCGGCATCCTCATCCTGATCGTGCCGCGGTTGCTCAACTATATCGTTGCCATCTATCTGATTGTCATCGGCGTGTCCGGCCTGTGGCCGCACCTGCTGACCCGCGCCGGCTAACCGATCTCCACCACCAGGCGGCCGCGCACCTTGCCGGCGACGATATCCGTCGCGGCGGCGACGATGTCATCGAAGCCGATCTTCGCGCTCATTCTGGCGAGCTTGCCGCGGTCGATGTCACGTGCCAGCCGGTTCCATGCCTCGACGCGCAGCGCCTTGGGCGCGTAGACGGAGTTGATGCCGAGCAGCGAGACCCCGCGCAGGATGAACGGCGCCACCGAGGTGTTGAGTTCCATGCCGGCCGCGTTGCCGCAGGCGGCGATCGCGCCCTCGGCGCTCGTCATCGATAGGAGATTGGCAAGCACGGTGCCGCCGACGGCGTCGATGCCCGCCGCCCACCGTTCCTTGGCGAGCAGGCGGGGCGCGGCGGTGAGCTCACCCCGCTCGACGACCGCGCTGGCGCCGAGATCCTTGAGGTAGTCGGCCTCGTTGACGCGTCCGGTCACCGCCTCGACCGTGTAGCCGAGGCCGGCGAGTAGCGCGACCGCCACCGACCCGACGCCGCCGGTGGCGCCCGTCACCACCACCGGTCCACCTTCCGGCGTCACCCCGTGGCGCTCGAGCGCCAGCAGCGACAGCATCGCCGTGTAGCCGGCGGTGCCGATCGCCATCGCCTCTTCGGATGAGAAGCCCT